>NZ_JBFUGJ010000040.1:0-30222 GCF_056402975.1 Mesorhizobium sp. P3_A9
GAACATGCGTGCCTTGCGCTCATGGCCCATCGGATCGATCAGCGCCTGGTTGCCGTCGCGCAGGTCGACCGAGCACCAGATCGGCGCCTTGTCGATCACCTTCGAGGGCCAGGTCCGGTCGGTGAGACCAACGGTCGGATAGGGCTGATATTTGCGGGCCGCGTCGGGCATGCCGCGGGTTGGCTGAACATCCTTGCCGGCACCCGCGGCATCAGGGCGGATTTGTTCTCGTGCGTTCATCGTCTTGTTCTCCCGGCGGCCCTCGGATCCGTCCTGGACGGATTGCTGGCGAGTGGCGCCTTTACCAGATTTTCGTTCGCTTGATGTGACTGCCAATTTCGAGACTGGCCAAGGAGCATGCGCTTGCGCGGCGGTTCGACCGCCGGGCGCTCCTTCAGCGAACCCGGCGATCGCCGATAAGGCCGAGAAGAAGCAGGGTCGAGGCAAGCGCGCGCACGGTCTCGCCGGCAAAGCCGGTCTGACGGGAAGCGGTGATGGCGCGCGTGTTCATGGCGGTTCTCATACAGGAGCGCCCCCGCAGAGGCAAGCGGGGTGCTGAATCTGTTGAACATTGTCCCTGATGCGGACGCTCTTCCCCACGCGCCGCAAATGCGCCAGACTTGACCGGAGGCGGGGCTGCGGTGCCTTGTTACCGAGAGGGGATTGTCCATGAATTTCGTGTTCTTCTCGCCGCATTTTCCGGCCAATGGCGCCGATTTCTGCGACCGGCTGAAGAAAGCCGGCGCCACTGTGCTCGGCATTGGCGATGCGCCCTATCAGGCGCTGGACGGCAGGCTGAAGGCAGCGCTTTCGGAATATTACCGYATCGCCGACATGGAGGACTACGATSCGGTGTTCCGGGCGATKGGCCATTTCATCCACAAATGGGGCCGCATCGACCGCTTCGAATCGCTSAAYGAGCAYTGGCTGGARCTRGAAGCCAACATCCGCACYGACTTCAAYATCTAYGGYACCAAGCTCGATTTCGTGAAGAATCTGAAGCGCAAGAGCCGCATGCGCGCCTTCTTCCGCAAGAGCGGCGTCGARACCATYSCGCAGCGCAAATGCTCCGACCGWRCCGGSGCCATGACCTTCATCCGCCGCGTCGGCTATCCCGTCGTGGTGAAGCCGGATTCGGGCTCTGGCGCTTCCAACACCTTCAAGATCTCCAACACAGCAGAACTCGACCAGTTYTTCMRGGAMAAGCCCGAGGAYGTCASCTTCGTYATGGAGCAGTTCATCGAGGGGCTGGTRGTGACCTWTGACGGGCTGGTCAACCGCGACGGCGAGGTGGTGCTGGCGGCGAGCCACCGCTACGACCAGAGCGTCATGGAGGTGGTCAACAAGGACCGCCATATGAGTTACACCTGCTTTCCCCGGATCCGGCCTGTTGTCGAGGAGGCCGGCCGCAAGATCCTCAAGGCGTTCGACGTGCGCGAGCGCTTCTTCCATATCGAACTGTTCGAGACCARGGACGACCGGATCATCGCGCTGGAGGTCAACATGCGGCCGCCCGGCGCCTGGATGACCGACGCCATCAACTACACGTTCGATATCGATGTGTACGCAGCCTGGGCCGACATGGTGGTCAAGGACGCCGCCGGCGGCCCCTATGAGGGCAAGTATTTCACCGCCTATGCCAGCCGCAAGCGGCACCTCCACTATTTGCACAGCCACGAGGACGTGCTAGCCGCGCACCGCGACAAGATCGTCCACCATCAGCCGATAGAAGAGGTTTTCAGCCGCGCCATGGGAAATTACGCCTACCAGATGCGCTCGAAGGATCAGGCTGATCTGCGCGAAGCGGTCGCCTATGTCCACGCGGAAAAGGCCTGAGGCCATGGACATCTCCTATCACAAGCATTTCTCGGACAAGCTCGGCCGCGACATGGAATACAAGCGCTATGGCCATGCCGGCCGGCCGGTGGTGGTGTTCCCGACCTCGCAGGGRCGSTTCTATCAGTTCGAGGATTCCGGCGGCGTGGGCGCGCTTGSCGARTTCATCGACACCGGCCGCATCCAGCTGTTCACGGTCGACGGCRTCGATTCGGAATCCTTCTTCRACAAGCATGCCGACCCCGCACACCGCATCGCGCGGCACGAGGCCTATTTCCGCTATGTGCGCGAGGAGGCGCTGCCGGAAATCCTGTCCACCGCATCGGCCGCCAATGGCGGGCGCCAGCTGAAGCCGCTGTTTTCAGGCTGCTCGATGGGCGGCTACCATTCCTCGAATTTCGTCTTCCGTTTTCCCGAACTCGCCTGCGGCGTCATCTCGCTGTCGGGGGTCTATTCGGCCCGCGATTTCTTCGGCAAGGCGCTCGACGGCGACATCTTCTACAACTCGCCGCTCGATTATCTGCCCGGCATTGTCGACGCAAAACTGCTGGCGCGGCTGAAGGCGCTGAGGCTGATCTTCTGCTGCGGGCAGGGCGCCTGGGAAGAGCGCATGCTGGTCGAGACGCGTCGGCTGGAACAAATCCTGCGCGACAAATCCATTCCGGCCTGGGTCGATTATTGGGGCGGCGACGTCAGCCATGACTGGCCATGGTGGCACAAGCAGCTGGTCTATTTCTTCGGCCGCTGGCTGGATGATGATCTGATGCACCGGCTGGATTGATGACCACACCCGACCCCATCCGCCGCTTCGTCGAGGCCACCAATGAAGGAGACACTGAAGCCTTTCTTGGCACCTTTGCCGACGATGCGTTCTTGAGGGACTGGGGACGATCGTTCCAGGGCCGCGAGCAGATCGCCCGCTGGAACCAGTCGGACAATATCGGCGTGAAATCGCATCTCAGCATCGTCAGCATCACGCCGGCTGAAGGTACGTATCGCGTCCGCATCGCCGTCGAAGGCAAGGGCTTCAACGGCGAGGGTGACATGACCTTCACGCTGGATGGCGACCGCATAGCGAGCCTTGTCATCAGCTGACATTAGCCTTCCTGGCATGCCGGCAGCGGGACGGTCTCATGTTCCGCGGCCGATCCGCGACGCAGGCCGAGGAAGACGACAAGGGCGGTGACGACGGTGATTGCCGCCAGCACGATCAGCAGCCTGTCGAACGCCGTCTCGTAGGCCTGGACCAAAGCAAGGGTGCTGGCCGTCGGCAGATGCTGCGCCGTTTCACCGACATTGCCGGTCACCAGCAACTGCGCTGCTGCTGCGGCATCCCTGGAAGATGCTCCCTGGGCGGCGAGCTGCGCGGCAGTGAAGCCCGACAGGATCGCCATGACGATCGCCACCGCCACACCCTCGCAGGCGACACGCGTGGTGTTGAATATGCCGACCGCCATGCCGGCGCGCTCCCGCGGCACGACGCTGACGGCAAGCCCGTCCATCAATCCCCAGGGCAGGGCGATGCCGACGCCGATCAGCACCAGCGGCGCCACCAGTGCGACGTCGACCGGTGGTGTCAGGCTCAGCCAGACGAGGCCGGCGGCGGCGATGAGCAGGCCCGCGCCGCAGATCGTGGCCGGCGGGATCCAGCGCGCCAGCTGGCCGGCAAGCAAGGGCAGGATCAGCAACGGTCCCGACAGGCAGATCATCAATTGCCCGGCCTTGATCTCGCTCATCCCTTCGATGCCGATGAAACGGATCGGCAACAGCACGAGCAGGACGACGAAGCCATAGGCGGGTGCCGCCGCCAGAAACTGGACGCCTACGAAACGAGGAAAGCGAAACAGCGTGAGATCGAGCATCGGCCGGCGCACACGCCGCTCGACGATAACGAAGGYGGTGAAGAAGAGGATCGCCGCCGCGAGCAGGGCGATGACGAGGGGATCGGCCCAACCGCTCTGCGGCGCCTGCAGGACACCATAGGTCAGCGAGACCAGCGCTATGGTGAAGGTGCCGGCGCCCACCCAGTCGAGGCCGGTCGCGTCCGGGTCACGCGATTCCCTGATGGTGCGCAGGCCCAGCACTCCCGAGGCGATCGCCAGTGCTGCGACCAGAACAAAGATCGACCGCCAGCCGAATGCCGAGATGAGCAGGCCCGAGGCGATCGGACCGAAGGCGAGGCCGATGCCGAAACTGGTGCCGAGGAAGGAGAAGGCGCGCAGCCGCAGCGGCCCTTCGAATTCCTGGGCAAGCGCCGAGGCGCCGCCGGCGAAGGCCAGGGCACTGCCGATCCCTTGCACGGCTCTGAAGATGTCGAACCAGACGATGTCGGGCGCCAGCATGGCGCCGAGTGACGCCAGGACATAGAGGCAGAGGCCGGCAAGGAAGATGCGCTTGCGGCCGTGGTTGTCGGCCAGCGCTCCAGCCGCCATCAGGCTGGCGCCGAAGGTCAGCATGAAGGCGTTCGTCACCCAGTTGAGCGCGATCGGGCTGCCGCCGAGATCGGCCGCGATGCGGGAGAGTGCGACGGCCGGGCCGGTGAAGGTCAAGGGCATGGTCATCGCGGCAAGGCATACCGACAACAGCACGAGCCATCTCTCGGCCGAGCCGGTTGTGATCTTCGAGGTCATGGATTTTCCTATCTGAAGCAGCATCCGCCGGCATGCCGCGTGGGTCGTGGCGCCGGTCGTAACGACAAGATAAGTCGACGGCCTTTCAGGAAAAATGGTATTATATCTCCTGATATACCGGACTGAAACGCTCGAATGGAAGAATGCGATGGATCGTCTCAGTGGCCTCCTGGCCTTCGCTCGCACCGCCGAGTTCGGCAGTTTCATTGCCGCCGGGCGTGCGCTCGGCATTTCGGCTTCCGCTGTCGGCAAGAGCGTCGCGAGGCTCGAGCAGGAACTCGGCGTGCGGCTCTTGCAACGCAGCACGCGGCGCATCGGCCTGACGGAAGAGGGCAGGCTGTTCAACGAGCGGGTGCGGCGCATCCTCGACGACATCGACGACGCCGAGGCGATGCTGTCGCGGACGCGGGAGACGCCGCACGGACGGCTGCGCGTCTCGACCCCGATCGTCACCTATCATCTGCTTTTGCCGGTGCTGTCGGAGTTCATGGCGCGCTATCCCGAAATCGAGCTCGACATCGATTTCAACGATCGCATCGTCGACGTCATCGAGGAAGGCATCGACGTTGCCATTCGCAGCGGCCAACTGCCCGATTCACGATTGGTGTCGAGACCCGTTGCACCTTTTCGCATGCTGTTGTGCGCGGCGCCCTCCTATCTCGACCGCCACGGCACTCCCGGCGTGCCGGCGGATCTCATCAGCCATTTCGGCATAAACTTCCGCTTTCTCAACAGCGGCAGGCTGCTGGAATGGCCGTTCATCACCGGAAGCGCTGAGCCACAGATCCGCTCGATGCTGACCTGCAACAACATGGAAGCGTTGAAGGGCGCCACGATGGCCGGCCTCGGCATCGCCTGCATGCCCGATTTCCTGGTCCGCGAGGCGCTGCACGACGGCAAGCTGCGGATCGTCCTGGACGATCATATCGACGGCCGTGGCCAATTCAGGATGCTGTGGCCCTCCAATCGCCATCTGTCACCGAAGGTGCGCGTCTTCGTCGATTTCCTTCCCGAACGCCTTTCGGCGCCGCGATAGCCGGCCAGCGGGCACGAGCTCTGCCGGCCAGACGACACGGGCTTTGGTCGGCCTGAGGTCACGGCCTTGTGATTGCCAAATGTGAAGTTAAACTTTGAAGTTTACCTTCATATCTGCTACAAAGCAGCCATGAAGGATCAATTGCCTCCGCAGAACGACCCCGAAACTATGCATGCGATGGCTTTGGCGGCCGAGCTTCGGGTCGTCGCCGGCAGGCTGATCCGGCGCCTGCGTGAACAGGCAGGCGACGGCGATCTGACCTCGTCGCAGAAGTCGGTGGTGCTGCATCTTGACCGAGAGGGTCCGGCGACGGTCACGACGCTGGCGCGCGCTCAGGATATGCGTCCGCAATCGATGGGCGCCATTGTCTCGGCTCTGCAAATGGCCGGTCTGGTGGAAGGGGCGCCGGATCCGGCCGATGGCCGGCAGACCCTGCTGTCGCTCACATCAGCCTGCCGGGACATGATCGCGACCGGACGGGCGGCAAGGCAGGATTGGTTGTTCCGCGCCATTCAATCGAAGCTTGACAGCGAGGAGCAGCAGCAACTCGCAGGCGCCGTCGAACTGCTCAGCCGCCTCGCCGACTTCTGACCAATCGTCTGGCGCGCCGCTGTTTCAATCATCGGAAGGAAAATAGGGATGGCAGTCACCACGCTTGACCAGAAAACTGCACTCGTCGTCATCGACCTGCAGAAGGGCATCGTCTCCTTGCCCACTGTCCATCCAATGGCTGAGATCGTGGAACAGGCCTGCACACTCGCCGAAGCGTTCCGCGGCGGCGGCTTGCCGGTCGTGCTGGTCAACGTTGCCGGCGCGCCTTCCGGCCGGACGGAGCAGGCGCCTCGCGTGCGGGAATTTCCGGCCGGCTGGGCTGATCTTGTCCCTGAGTTGAAGCAGCAGCCGAGCGACCACATCGTGACCAAACGCACGGCGGGCGCCTTCGTCAACACCGACCTCGAAGCCTGGCTGAAAGGCGAGGGCGTCACCCAGGTGGTGATCGTCGGCGTCTCCACCAGCATGGGCGTCGAAGCGACAGCGCGCCATGCCCGTGATCTCGGCTTCAACGTTACGCTGGCGCTGGACGCCATGACCGACATGAGCCTCGATGCCCACGCCGCCAGCATCGCGCACGACACGGGACATTCTTGATCTCCTGACAAAAAGGAGCGCCTGACGATGCAATGGATTGACTGCGTGGCCTATTTCTTCGGTGGCGCCGTGCTGACGAATGCCGTGCCGCATTTTGTCAGCGGCGTGATGGGACGGCCGTTTCAAAGCCCCTTCGCCACACCGCGTGGCCAGGGCCATTCCTCCTCGACAGTGAACGTTCTGTGGGGATTTCTCAACCTCGCGATCGGCTATCTTCTGGTGCTCCGTGTCGGAGGTTTCGATCTGCGATCCACGGCTGACGTACTCGCGTTGGGGCTGGGCACCCTCCTCATGGGGGTGATGACGGCGCGCATGTTCGGCCGCTTCAACGGCGGCAATTCCCCGGCCGACGGATGAGCGCTGCGGCAAAAGGCACGTTCCGTTCGCTGGCCAACTTCAACTACCGGATCTGGGCCGGCGGCGCGATCGTGTCCAATGTGGGGACGTGGATGCAGCGCACCGCGCAGGACTGGCTGGTGCTGACGCAACTGACCCACAACAACGCGACCGCCATGGGTGTGGTGATGGCGCTGCAGTTCGCGCCGCAGATCCTTCTGCTGCCATGGACGGGCTTTGCCGCCGATCATCTCGATAGGCGCAAGCTGCTGCTCGCCACGCAGGGCGCCATGGGCCTGCTTGCGCTCGGCCTTGGCCTGCTCACCGTCTCCGGACTGGTGCAGTTGTGGCAGGTCTATGTCTTCGCCTTCCTGCTCGGCTGCACGACAGCGTTCGATGCGCCGGCGCGCCAGACATTCGTCTCGGATCTGGTCGGCGAGAAAGACCTGTCGAACGCCGTGGCGCTGAATTCCACCTCATTCAATGCGGCGCGGATGATTGGCCCTGCCGTCGCCGGTGTCCTGATCGCGTCCGTCGGCTCCGGCTGGGTCTTCCTGATCAACGCGGCCTCGTTTGCCGCTGTGCTCTCTTCGCTTGGCCTGCTGCGTGTCGGTGAACTGCATCTGAAGGACAAGGCGTTGCCAAGCCGGGGGAGCCTTGCTGATGGCTTCCGCTATGTCTGGAAGCGCTCCGACCTTCGAGCCATCCTTCTGATACTTTTCCTGATCGGCACGTTCGGGCTCAACTTCCCGATCTTCATTTCGACCATGTCCGTCTCCGTCTTTCACGCGGGCGCCAGCCAGTACGGGCTGTTGACGTCGACCATGGCGATCGGATCGGTCACCGGCGCACTGCTTGCCGCAAGGCGCGAGCAGCCTCGACTGGCGTTTCTTCTTGTGGGTGCCGCGATCTTCGGCCTCGGTTTCGCGCTGGCTGCGGTGATGCCAAATTACTGGCTGTTCGGCCTTACGCTTGTCGTCATCGGCGTCTCCGCGCAGACGATGACCACCTCGACGATCAGCCTTGTGCAACTCTCCACCGAGCCTGCCATGCGCGGGCGTGTGATGGCGATACTGCTGGCCGTAGCGCTGGGTGGCACTCCGGTCGGCGCGCCGCTGGTTGGTTGGGTAGCCGATCATGTCGGCCCGCGCTGGGCGCTTGGCGTGGGCGCTGTTGCCGGCTTTGCGGCTGTTATCGTCGGGGTCCGCTATCTCGTGACGTATCGCCACCTGCGCGTGCGGATCGAGGCAGGGCGTCTGCGCTTCGGCCTAGATGATGGCAAAGCCGAGCCAGCATAGGCCTCCCTCTCCAGCGCCCTTATAAAATATGATTACTGAAGTCATGTTTCCTGTGGAAACCCCGACAGCGCTGTGGCATGCCCGACGATAGCGACGAGGCCAGGATCTTTCGGCGGCTTCGTTTGAACCGCTATTGAAGGATTTCAGCGATGGATCAATTGAGTGCGCAAACCCGGATCAGCGACGCGGCGATCATATCAGCGATCGAGCATCTGCGCGCCGAGCACGGCGAATTCGAGATCGAAACCGGCGCTGCCGATCGCTGGGAGCTTCGCCTGTATTATGGGTCGTTGAGCGCCACGCTCGAAGGCGATGCCATGCTGATCCACGTCGCGGCTACGGACGAAACCTGCCTGTCCTATATGAAGATGACGGTTGCCGGCCATGTCGCCCAGCATCTCGGCGCGGCCAGTGGATTGCGCTGGCAAGGCGACGGCAGCGATGCCGGCACGCCGGTCTTCTTCCGCGAGATAACGGTGATGTCGTCGATGCGGATTTCGCCGCACATGCAGCGCCTGCGCTTCGCCGGTGCGGATCTCGACCGCTTCAGCCATGGCGGCCTGCACATGCGGCTGCTGTTGCCGCCGCGTGGCCGGCGGCCGGTCTGGCCCTCCATGGGCACTGACGGCCTGCTTGTCTGGCCCACGGGCGTGGATGCGCTAACCGTCCGAGTCTACACGATCCGGGCAATCGATGCGGCAAGCGGCTGGCTCGATGTCGATTTTGTGCTGCATCCCGGCCAGGATACGCCAGCCGCCGTCTTCGCGCAGAATGCTCGGGCGGGAGACGTGATCGGCATGATCGGACCCGGTGGCGGCGATGCGCCGGAGGCGCGGACCCTGCTTCTCGTCGGTGACGACACCGCGCTGCCAGCTATCGGCAGGATCCTCGAGCAGCTGCCGCCGTCAACCCGAGTGGAGGCGCTCATCGAAGTCGATGGTCCGGATGATCGGATCGAGCTGCCGCAAGGCGGGAACATCGACATCACCTGGCTCTACCGGCATGGCCGCGAGGCCGGCGCCACCGGCCTGCTGCCGGCCGCGCTCAGGGAGCGCAGCCACGCCGCACTTGCCGACGGTCTCTTCGTCTGGGCCGGATGCGAATTCGCCGACTTCCGCGAGATCCGTAAGATCGTGCGCAAGGAATGGGGCCTGCCCCGCGACAGGCATCTGGTCACCGCCTATTGGCGCCGTGGCGCGCCGGGCGAGAATGGGGGCGGCGAGGAATAAGGCGCCGCCGGCGCCGAAGCAGGTCAGTCCCGGATGCTTCTGGCCACCAGCCGCGCGACGCTCGGGCCGACCAGCAGCACGATCAGGAAGCGCGCCGATTGCAGCGCCATGACGAAGGAGATGTCGACGTTTTGCGCCGCGGCGGCGATGATGGCAACGCTGTCCATGCCGCCGGGGCTGGTCGCCAGATAGGCGGTCAGCGGATCGATGCCCAAGAGATGGCTGATCAGGAAGGCGAGCCCGCCGCAAAAGGCGATCAGCGCCACGATCGAGGCGATGATCTGCGGCAATGCACGCGTCGCATGGCGCAGGATCGGCTTGGTGAAGTTGAGCCCGATCGACCAGCCGACCATGGCGTAGCTGACCGCCAGCAGCCAAGGCGGCAATTGTATTTCAACCCCCAGGCCGAGATGGATGACGGTGCCGAAGATGAAGGTGCCGAGGAAGAAGGGCGAGGGCAGCCGGCACAGCTTACCCGCCAGCCCGCCGACCAGCGCGATGCCTGACGTAGCGGCGAAGGCCTGGGCATCGATCGGCGGAAACCAGACGATGGCCGGGACTTCGATGCCCGATGTGTCGACCCACATCTTGGCGACGATCGCCGCAGTCATCGAAACGAAAATGACGCGCAGATACTGCATGAAGGCGACGAGGCGCTGGTCGGCGCCGAATGCGCCAGCCATCAGCACCATGGCGGTGGCTGCACCCGGCGAGGAGCCCCAGACGGCGGTGGTGCCGGGCAGGATGCGCCAGCGGCTGATCAGCCAGCCAAGCAGGCTGGAGGCCGCGACAGTGGCGATCACCACGCCAAGGAAGAGCGGCCATTCCTGATAGAAGACGGGAAAGATGTCAGCCGAGATCGACGCGGCGACAAGGCAGCCGACGATTGCCTGGGCGGAGCCGAACAGCAGGCGCGGCACGCGCACCGTGGCGCCATTGGTGCCGGCGACGATGGCCGCCAGCATCGGCCCGATCAGCAGCGCCGCCGGCAGAGCGGCGAGTTCGAGCGCACCGGCAAACAGCGCGGAGATGGTGAGCAGGATCAGCCATTGCCAGGGCCTGCCGATCCGCGCCATACGCTCAATGGCGGGCTGGTCAGGAGGCTGCTGCGCCGAGGAATCCATTTCTCGGTCTTAGACGCGAAGCGGGGCTATGCGAACCCCGCCGTGCTGAAAAAGCTGAACGCAGGTCTCAGCCCGTCTTGCCGTCAACCAACCCGAAGCCGCCGACGGGATGGGTTTCCACCTGGAACTCGAAGCCGGCGATGAAGGGGCGTGCCTTGGCGATGGCCGCCTGGACTTCCGGAAGCTGCAGCGAGGCCTTGTGGCTTTCGGCGTCGGTCCACACTTCAGTGACCCAGATCGCATCGGCATCCGCAGGGTCGCGGGCGATGATGTAACTCAGGCAACCGGGCAGGGCGCCGGTGCTKTCGCGCAGCASGTCCATGACCGCRTCGCGCTGGCCGCGCGMYGCSCGCATCTTGCCGATCAGTCCGTACATTCTGTTGTCTCCCTTCAAAGTCTCCGACAAGAGTATGCGGGCTTTCAGTATGCAGATAGCCGGTCACGGCATCAACTGGCCGCCGTTCACCTCGATCACCTGGCCGGTGATATAGCCGCTCAACAGATCGGACGAGAGGAACAGATAGGCGCCGACGCAATCTTCGGCGGTGCCGGCGCGCCCCTGCGGAATGGTGGCGACCATGCCCCTTATCTGCTCCTCGGTCGAATAGCGCTCATGGAAGGGTGTGAGTATGACGCCCGGCGCCACCGCGTTGACGCGGATGCCGAAGCCGATCAGTTCCTTGGCCATGCCGCGCGTGACATTGGAAACGAACGCCTTGGCCGAACCATATAGCCCGGCGCCGCCGGCGGCGCCGTTGCGGGCGGCGATCGACGAGGTGTTGACGATGAAGCCGCCCTGTTTCTTCAGCCACGGCATTGCCTTGCGTGAGGCGGTCAGCACCGAGCGTGCATTGAGGTCCATCACCGCGTCGTAATGCGCTTCGGTCTGTTCGGCATAGGGCACGCGGCCAAGCATGCCGCCGGCATTGTTGACCAGCCCGTCGAGGCGGCCGAAATGCTGGGCACTGTCCTCGACGACGCGTTCGACATCGGCGGAAATGGAGAAATCGCCTTGAACAAGGAAGACCTCGCCGCCACCGTCGGCAATGGTCTTGCCGAGCTTCTCGGCGGCATCGCGGCTTGAATTGTAGTGCAGCGCCACCCTGGATTTCTGCGCGGCGTAGGCCAGCGCGAGCGCCGCGCCGATGCCGGTCGAGGCACCGGTGATCAGTACCGCCTTGCCGGCGAGATCGGGAATGGTAAGCGCGGTCGTGGCGGGCACTGCTGGTCCTCCGGAGGGTTCAACGAGACCAGCCGTTCCCGGCCCCGGAGTCAAGACTGTGCACTATGGCCTGAGATAGGCATAGCCCTGGCTTTGCAGTTCCACGAGCTTGACGACGCCGCCCTTGTCGGCGGCATGGAAACCGGCGAGCAGGTCGGCGAGCGAAATGTCCATGCCCTGCATGGTGTTGGCGCAGGCCTGCGGCTCGAGCCCCTGCTGCACCAGGCCGGCGAAGCGGCCGGAGACTGCGGCCGATATGCCTTTCGACTTGAAGGCGGCCAGGGCCGGGCCATGCACGACCAGCACGATGTCGACATTGCCGCCGGTGCCCTCATAGTGGTTCTTGATGTTGCCGAGCACGAAATTGACCTTGTCCAGATCGCTGAGGTGATAGGCGACCTTCAGCCGTGTGGTTTCCGTGGCTGCCGCCTGCACAACCCGCAGGCCAAGAAATGTTCCGGTTCCGGCAAGAACCGCGCGGAACATGTCGCGCCGGCGCATGGCATCCTCCCTGGATTTCACCGCGATTTGCGTGGCTCCGGCCGCAATACTAGCATAACTTGACGCTACGTCCTGTCGATGCGAGGAGAGGTCACATGACGTTCAGGGTAGGGGCATGGAAGACAATTGCGAGCGCCGGATTTGGCGTTGCGCTGCTCGGTTTGCTGGCAGGCACAGCCGTCGCCGACGACGCGCTCAAACTTAGGGAACTCAGCCCGAACGGCGCGGACGCCTGTTTCGGCCGGGTCTATGACGCGGCGCACCTCAAGGCGCATCCGAAGCAGAAGGTGGCGCGGATCTTCTTCTACTACGGCCATGACCCGGTTAGCAGGCCGAACGAGGAACCGGCCRCGAATTCCGACACCTCCTATAATGGCTTCGTCACCACCACGGTGCGCGGCGCCAAGGCGCCGCAATGGGCMAGCGGCTGGTGCAATCACGAATCCGAGGACGGCACATCGGGCCCGATCCGCTGCGGCATGGATTGCGACCGTACGCTGGCGTCGCTGAAGGTCGACGACAAGGGCCGGGTGCTGCTGTCCGACCTGTCGCCCGATATCTACCTCGATCCGGACTCGGAGGAGCAACTCGGCAAGGCGGAATACGACAGGCAGGCGCTCGGCTCGGAGGACGACAATTTCCGCCTCGACCCGATGCCGGCGGCGACCTGCAAGGCGGAGTTCGCGCGCATCGATCCGATCGATCCGGCGCTGGGGGCGCCGCTGCGCGAGCGGCTGAAGCCCGACCAGCCCTTCTGCTATGGTCGCGATTACGATGCGGCGCATATGAGCTCGCATTCCAACCAACTGACGCAGTCGATCCGGGTGTTCCGCGGGCCGGTGGAACTCGCTTCCTACGCCTCTGGCGGTGACGTCGCCAACTGGCCCGACGGCGCCGACATTGCCGTCTCGGTCACCACGCGGCTGAAATCGGGCAAGGTCACGCAGACCTATTCCTGCCAGGGCGAGGCCGACCAGTGGCGCTGTGCCGCGAGCTCGAAGATGAGCGATTTTTCCTGCGACATCGCGCAGAAGGAAATCTTCCTCAAGCGCGGCGCCAACGGCATGATGATGCTGGCAAATCCCAACAGCAGCCTGGCGATCGTCGATCTCTGCTCGAAGGCCGCCGACGGCAAGACGAAGTCGGACGACAAGGTCTATCGGCTGGAACCAATGCCGCAATCGGCTTGTGCGCCTTAATCACTATAGCAGCTATTTGGCAATCAACATGATGCGTCGCAGCTTTCTTGGTTTTCTGACTTCCTTGGCCTTCATCGGTGCCGCTAACGCTGAAGGCGAGGCTGAGGCTCGCAAGGCGGCCTCAACAGCGCAGTTGAAGAAGGAGGGCGTGCCCTTCATTGACCATTTGCCGACGATCGAAACCGCAGCCGAAAGTCGGCGACGGACGAGGGACGAGGTGGTTAAGCGCGCCATCGCACTAGTGATCGTGGCCGTCAAAGGGGAGACCAATGATCGAAATCTTGTAAGCAACTTGATCAGCCAGTTTGGAGCAGAAGGGTTTTTTACGCCCAAAGAGCAAGCGTTTGTCGGTAACACCGTTGCAACCGAGCAAGATCGGGCAAATTTTAGCTGGCGCTATGAAGGGGCTTTCGTAATGTTGTGGGCGTTGCAAGTCTTCAAAGACCTTGGGCGTCCAGATAGGCCTTGCGATGTGTCGCGTGTGGTTTCGATGTTGCATGACCTCGACACGGAAGGGCTGCTCAAGCGGGCCAATTTGCGTTCGCAAAGCGACCTTCTCGATGCTGCCGATCTGATCTATCGGTACGATTGGGCTGTGGTGGATGCGCGGGTGAATGGGAAAGCCGCGCCGGCAGGATTGGAACGAGACGTGGTTGTCGAACGTCATTACGCGCTCAATTGGCTGATTGGGTATATGGGGCAGGAATGGGATGACATCTCGACCGACACATGATGAGCCGGTCGCAAGCGGGGTGCTACCTTGGATCGGACTTCGCTTGCCGAGTTTGGATTTGACGAGCTTAGACGGTTCCTGACGGTTTTGCCGAGGCCGAGTTGGCGCGCCCTTGATCAGCAGGCGCGGCCCGATTTGGAGACCTTATTCAGGAACCAACGCCTGGATGGAGCCATTCAAGGGTTACCTCTCATGGCGGTAATGGCGCGATCGATCCGGCGAGGTCGGCAGATCCTCGCCCGAGGATGATGCCCTGAGTTTTTTCTCAAGCAAACGGCACCGCCGTCGTCCCCTTCGGCAGCTTCGCCTCATCATCGGGCTCGACGTGGATGGTGACGCGCACCGAGGGGATTTCGGCTCTCAGCGCGTCCTCGATGCGGTCGCAGATGACGTGGCTGGCGCCGACCGTCATGTCGGCGTCGACGACCAGATGAAACTCGATGAAGGTGGCGCGGCCGGCGATGCGGGTTTTCAGGTCATGCACCTCCAGCGCGCCCTTGCAGTTGGCGGAGATGATGTCGCGGATGCGCATGTGTTCGGCGGTGTCGACGGCGCGGTCCATCAATCCGTTCATCGAAGAGCCGATGACATGCCAGCCCTGCCACAGGATGTTGAGCGCGACGATGACGGCAAGCGCGGGATCAAGGATCTGCCAGCCGGTCAGGATTGCCCCGACCAGGCCGCCGAAGACGCCGATCGAGGTGACGACGTCGGTCATGAYGTGATTGCCGTCGGCGACCAGCGCCGGCGATTTCTCGGCCCGGCCGACGCGGATCAGCGTCCAGGCCCAGAAGGCATTGATGACCGTGGCGATACCGTTGACGGCAAGGCCGTTCCAGGGCTTTTCCAGCGGCGCCGGCGCCTGCCAGGAGCGCCAGACCTCGTTGAGGATCAAAAGTGCGGCGAGCACGATCAGCACGCCTTCCAGCACCGCCGAGAAATACTCGGCCTTGTGGTGACCGAAGGGGTGGTCCTGGTCGGCCGGCTTGTAGCTGACCTGGATCGCCCAAAAGGCGGCGCCCGAGGCAATGACGTTGACGATCGATTCCAACGCATCGGAATAGAGCGCTACCGAGCCGGTGATGTACCAGGCGGCTGCTTTCAGCGCGAGYACGACAAAGGCGACCACGATCGACCAGAAGGCAAGGTTGGCAACCTTGCGCTTCGCGGCCGCCTTGGCTGCGATCGCCATCGTGTTCTCGGCTTCGGCCATCGAGGTCAGGCTGCCTTTTCCTTGGCCTTGCGCGGCAGATGGGCGACGATGTTTTCGATGATGCGCATGCCGGCGTTGTGGCCGAGCGTCATGATCGATTCCGGGTGGAACTGCACCGCGGCAATCGGCTCCTTGCGGTGCTCGAAGGCCATGATGACGCCGTCCTCCGTCTCCGCCGTGACGATGAAGTCGTCAGGCAGCCGCACCGGATCAGCAAAGATCGAGTGGTAGCGGCCGACGGTCACTTCCTTGGGCAGACCGGAGAAGATGATGCCGGGCTTGGAGACGCGGATGCGCGAGGGCTTGCCATGCATGGGAATATGCAGCTGGCGCAGCTCMCCGCCATASGCCTCRGCCAGYGCCTGCAGGCCAAGGCAGACGCCGAAGATCGGCAGGTCGCGGGCRCGCGCCTTCTTGATGGTSGCGGCACAGTCAAAATCCTTCGGCGTGCCCGGTCCGGGCGACAGCACGACGAGGTCGGGCTTGAGCCGCTCGAACACTTCCTCAGGCACCGGCGTGCGCACGGTCGAGACATTGGCGCCGGTCTGGCGGAAGTAGTTGGCCAGCGTGTGGACGAAGGAGTCTTCGTGGTCGACGAGCAGGATGTTGACGCCGTCGCCGACGCGCGCGGTGGTGCGCTCGGTGCTGGCGGCATTGCCCAATTTAGCGTCGCGAATGGCGGAGAGCATGGCGGATGCCTTCAATTCGGTTTCGGCTTCTTCTTCCTCGGGAATGCTGTCGAAGAGCAGCGTGGCGCCGGCGCGCACCTCGGCGATGCCGTCCTTGATGCGGATGGTGCGCAAGGTCAGGCCGGTGTTCATGTCGCCGTTGAAGTTGACCATGCCGATCGCGCCGCCATACCAGGCACGCGGGCTCTTCTCGTTCTGCTCGATGAAGCGCATGGCCCACAGTTTCGGCGCGCCGGTGACGGTGACCGCCCAGGCGTGCGACAGGAAGGCGTCGAAGGCATCCATGCCTTCGCGCAGCCGGCCCTCGATGTGGTCGACGGTGTGGATCAGGCGCGAATACATCTCGATCTGGCGCCGCCCGATGACGCGCACCGAGCCCGGCTCGCAAACCCTGGACTTGTCGTTGCGGTCGACGTCCGAGCACATCGTCAGCTCGGACTCGTCCTTCTTGGAGTTGAGCAGTTTCAGGATCTGCTCGCTATCGGAAATGGCGTCGTCACCGCGCTTGATGGTACCTGAAATCGGGCAGGTCTCGACGCGGCGGCCGTTGACGCGCACGAACATTTCGGGCGAGGCGCCGATCAGATATTCGYCTTCGCCGAGATTGATGAAGAAAGAATAGGGCGAGGGGTTGATCGACTTCAGCTTGCGCGAAATCTCGGACGGCTGCGTCTCGCAGCGCTCRTAGAACATCTGCCCGGGCACGACCTCGAACAGATCGCCGCGCTTGAACGAATCCATCGCCTTGCGCACCAGATTGGCATATTCGCCCGGCTCATGGTCGCCGCGCGGCGGGATGCGGTCGGCGGTCTTGAACGGCTCGGCGATTTCGTCGCGCGACAGGCCTTCGGTCGAAAAACCCTCGCCTGAATAGTCGTAGCGGTCGGTCCAGGCCTTGGCTGAATAATGGTCGACGACCAGGATCTCGTCGGGCAGGAACAGGACGAGGTCACGCTGGCTCGGCTTGCGCTCGAGCTTGTAGTCGACCGGGTCGAACTGGAAGGCGAGGTCGTAACCGAAGGCGCCATAGAGGCCGAGATTGGCATCTTCAGCGGTTTTGAACAAAGCAGTGATGGCACGCAGCACGGTAAACACCGAAGGAACGCGGCTGCGTTCCTCCTCGGTGAAGACCCTGCCGGGCTTGGCGACGTCGAGGCGTATCAGCTTCTTCGTCGTCTCTGCGATGGTGATGTCGGCCAGGCCACTGAGCGTCTTGCCGATCACCGGCAACAGCGCTTCGCCACGGCCGTTCAGCGCCTCGATGCGCATGGCGCGGCCGCGCGCCGAGATCACCAAAGGCGGGTCGATGATGGCGGTGTCCCAGCGCGTATAGCGGCCGGGATATTCGTAATTCGAGGAAAACACCGCGCCGCGCCGCGAATTCAGCCCGTCGACATAGGTGTCGATCGCGCCCGCATAGGGCCGGTCGTGGCGCTCGCGGGTGATGGTTATGCCACCCCCGGTCACGAAACGTTCAGCACCGTTGTCCAGAACCTGCATCGTCATTGCCGTCTCCATCTGGCTTGTTGGGCAACGGACCCGGGACTGGCTTGGAAAAAACAAATGGCCGCCCGGACTTTCCGTTGCGGCCACCCTCTCTTTTCACGCACGCGCGTTCGAACAGGCCGCTGTCAGCAGGCCCACCACCAAATGGTCTTGGTCGAACGCATGTTCATGGCGAAATCCATAGCGGCGAAAAACCGGATGCGCAACAGGTTTGAAAAGTCTGTTCGGTGGCCGCTGCTTCCCAGGCCCATGGCACATCGCCAGGGCCGATGGTCCCGACTAGGCTGGATATCCAACACCATGAAGACGGGAAGACACCAATGACCGAACAGGCCGAGCGCGCGCGGACGTTCCATTCCCTTCACGTCAAGGGMAAYCCRATCGTTCTCTACRATGCMTGGGATCCGGGCWSKGCSAAGATCGTCGAGAAGGCSGGMGCCAAGGYSATYGCSACCGGAAGCTGGCCGGTCGCGGCCGCSTTYGGMTWYGCCGACGGYGAGAAAATYCCGCTGGAGCTGGCGCTSGACAACATCAAGCGCATYGTYGGKGCGGTSGACCTGCCCGTCACCATGGACCTCGAGGGCGGCTACGGCGTCGATCCGGAATTCGTTGCTCGCACGGTGACGTTGGCGTTGCGCGCCGGCGCCATCGGTTTCAATTTCGAAGATCAGATTGTCGGCGGCAGCGGCCTGCACGACATCGACGTCCAGGTAACGCGCATCGAAGCCGCCGCCGCTGCCGTGAAGGCTTCCGGCATTCCGGCATTCCTAAACGCACGCACCGACATTTTTCTCAAGGCGAAGCCGGACGCGCATGACGACGAACTGCTCGATCAGGCCATCGAGCGGGCGCAGGCCTATGARAAGGCCGGAGCGMATGGCTTTTTCGCGCCGGGTCTTGGCGACGAGGGCTTGATCGAGRCGCTCTGCAAGTCGAYSAACCTGCCGGTMAACATCATYGCGCTGGCGCATGTGCCGCGGCGCCAGCGGCTGGCCGAACTCGGCGTCGCCCGCATCAGCCACGGCCCTGTGCCGTATCGGCAGATGGCGGAATGGCTGGAGGCCAAGGCGCGGTTGGCCATTTCTGGTTAGGTCAGTCTTCCAGCGTCCCTGACCTGGCATCGGCGCTCTTCCTGTCGCCGACCAGCTTTAAAAGATCCTCGCCGGCGCGGATGATGCGGCGCGAGCGGCGGGTCAGGATGATGCCGTCCTGCGGCGCGAACACTTCGGCGCGACCGTCGGTCTCGCCCGGCGCGTGGACGATGGTGGCGAGGCGATCGCCCCTGGCGACGCGGTCGCCGGGTTTTACGTCGTAGAGGACAGCACCAGCCCGGGGCGCCGGCATCATGTCGATGTTTTCCAACGGAGCGACGACGCCTTTGAACGGGCTGGGCGCAGGGAGCGCGCTGTCGGTGACCACGCCGCGCGCCACCAGCAGCCGGTAGAGGCCTTCGGCGTCGGCGGCAGCCAGCGCGCCGTCGACGTCGAGGATGCCGCGATATTCGACGGTGGTTGCGACGCGGCGGTCGAACTTCGCCACATCGGCGGGAACGTTCTGGTAGGGCATGATCGAGGCGCCCTCGAAGGTGCCGTCGCTGTCCTCGCTCCACAGCACCACCGCATCGACGCTCATGGCGGCGGCGCAATCGGCCATGGCCGGCCACAGGCTGGTGTGGATGTAGAGATAGGCAAGGCCTTCGTCGTCGCAATGCAGGTCGAGAACGATGTCGTGGCCGAGCGAGAGCTGCACCAGGCGTGACTTCAGGCGCTGGTCGGCGCCACCAAAGCTGGTGTCGGGTAAAAGCTTGGCGTCGGGCGCAGTGAGCAGCGGAAAGGCGCGGTTGAAATTGGTGCGGGTGCCCAGGTGAAAGCGGCCCTGATGCTCGCCGAAATGATATTGCGCACGGCCGATCGGGTTGGCCCAGGGCACAATGGTGATGTTGCCCTTGATGCGGCCCTCGGCCGCGGCCTTGTTCAGCGCCGGCATCAGCGCGTCGATGGCGACGACGCCCGGCAGTTCGCCAGCATGAAGGGCCGCCTGCAGATAGGCTGAGGGTGCCGCCTTGTCGGCGCCGGCGAACCGGAACACCGGGAATTCGTAGGAAACGCCCTCGCTGTCACCGGCAATGCGTTCGATCGATTTCTGCATGACTTCCTCCATTAGAGCGAGAAGACATGCCCATTTGAGGCTATCGATGTCGATTGGTCCAGCCGGCCGCGCTATGGGCGCAAGGGTAGTCTTTTGCCTTGCTGCATGTCGTTGCCCCAAAACCGCTACGCACTTTTGGGCGACAGGCAGTTACTCCGCGGCAGCCTGAAGCGGGACCGGCGCGCGCCGGTCCAAGGCTTGCGACAGGACCGCAACGGTGACCGCCAGCAAAGCGAGCACCGCGCCGACCAGGGGCAGGTGGGCGTAGGAAACGCCGGCCGATAAAGCCACGCCGCCGATCCAGGCACCGCTGGCATTGCCGACATTGAAGGCGCCCTGGTTGAGTGTGGCGGCAAGGTTCGGTCCTTCCGAGGCCGCCTCGACGACGCGGATCTGCAGCGGCGGCACGACGACGAAGATCAGCAGGCCCCAGAGGAAGACGATGCCGATGGCGACGCTGGCGATGGCGCCGAACTGCATGAAGCCAACGAACAGCACCGCCATCAACAGCAGCGTGCCGATGACCGTCGGCATCAGCTTCCAGTCCGCCAGCCGGCCGCCGATGATGTTGCCGATCGTCATGCCGGCGCCGAACAGCAGCAGCACCCAGGTAACCGCAGAGGTCGACAGGCCGGACACGTCGGTCAGGTACGGCTTGATGTAAGTGAACACGGCAAACAGGCTGGCCGAGGCCAGCGAAGCGATCAGCATCGCCAGCCAGACCTGCAATTTGCCCAGCACCCGCAATTCGCCGCGCAGGCCGCCGCCGCTTGGTTCGGCGACATTTGACGGCACCAGCCAGGCTATTGCCGCGACCGAGATCAGGCCGATGCCGACCACGGCGATGAATGTGGCGCGCCAGCCGAAGGCTTCGCCAAGGGCGGTGCCGGCGGGAACGCCCAGAATGTTTGAAAGCGTCAGGCCGGCAAACATCAGCGCCATGGCGCTGGCGCGCTTGTTGCGCGGCACCAGGCTGGCGGCGACGACCGAGCCGATACCGAAGAAAGCGCCGTGGCCAAAAGCAGTGAAGACGCGCGCGGCCATCAGCGTCCAATAGTCAGGCGCGATGGCGCAGAACAGATTGCCGACGACGAACGAAGCCGTCAGCCCGACCAGCACAGGCTTGCGCGGCAGATGCGCGGTGGCCATGGCGACGATCGGAGCGCCGAAGACGACGCCGAGCGCATAGCCAGTGACCAGCAGGCCTGCCGAAGGGATCGATACGCCGAGGTCGGCAGCGACCTCGGGCAGCAGGCCCATAATGACAAATTCGGTGGTGCCGATGCAGAAGGACGCAATGGCAAGCGCAAGGATCGGCAAAGGCATGGGGCGTCCAGACTGAATCGGTTCAATCCGGAGATTGCGCGAGGAGTTGAGCTATGCGCAATACACATTGCTGCAATGCACCGATGCAGAAAGTCCAGAGCTCGAAGTGTCTCAGACCAGCGGTTTCAGCTCCTGGGCGATAGTGGGCAGCAGTTCGGAGACATTGGGATGGATATGCACGGCGCGCGCCAGCGTGTCGACCGGTGCCTTGGCGTACATCAAATCGAGCACGCTATGCACCGCCTCGTCGCCACCTGGGCCGAGCACCGAACAGCCGAGGATCTCCCTGGTGTCGGCATCGACCAGGATCTTCATGAAGCCTTGCGTCTCACCCTTTTCGACGGCGCGTCCGACGCGGGTCATCGGCCGCTGRCCGACCAGCGCSCGRCGKCCGGAYTTYTTCACCGCCGCCTCGGTCATGCCGCAGCGGCCGAGCGGCGGGTCGATGTARAGCGCRTAGGCYTCGATGCGRTCRCTCACCTTGCGMGGATCRTTGTCGAGCAGRTTGGCGGCGACGATCTCRTAGTCRTTGTAGGAGGTGTGGGTGAAGGCGCCCTTGCCGTTGCAATCGCCCATCGCCCAGATGCCGGGCACGCTGGTGCGCAACTGGTCGTCGACCGTGACGAAGCCGCGACTGTCGACCGCGACACCGGCTTTATCGAGGCCGAGATCGTCGGTGTTGGGCACCCGCCCGAGAGCCAGCAACACGTGCGAGCCGAAGGCCGGCGGCTTGCCGGCCGAGAAGGTCACGGCAATATCCCCGCCCTGCTTGGTGAAGCCGATGTCGTCGGCACCGACATGGACGGCGATGCCTTCGTTTTCGAGGATCGACAGGATGGCGGCGGAGACATCCTCATCCTCGCGGCCGGTGAGGCGCGGGCTCTTTTCGATGACGGTGACTTCACTGCCAAAGCGGCGGAACATCTGCGCGAATTCTAGTGAGATGTAGCTGCCGCCGACAACGATGAGGTGGCGCGGCAAGACGTCGAGATCCATCATCGAGGAATTGGTCAGGTAGTCGATGTCGTGGATGCCGGGCAGGTCGGGCACCGAAGCGCGGCCGCCGGTGTTGAGGAAGATTTTTTGGGCGGTCAAAAGGTCGTCGCCGACGCGCACCGTGTTGGCGGATTCGAAGCGAGCATGGCCTCGGTAAAGCGTGCATTTGTCCATGCCGGCGATCCAGCTTTCCAGCCCGGTGCGGGAGGCGCCCGAGACCTTGTCCTTGCGCGCCTTGATCTTGGCATAATCGACGCCGACGGGGCCGGAGATCGTCACGCCATAGTCGGCGGCGCGCCGCGCCAAATGCGCGGCATAGGCGCTCGCCACCATTGTCTTGGTCGGGATGCAGCCGGTGTTGACGCAGGTGCCGCCGACCAGCTTGCGCTCGATCAGCGCCACGCTCATGCCGGCTGCGTTCAGCCTGCCGGCCAGCGGTGTGCCGGCCTGTCCTGCGCCGATGATGATGGCGTCGAAGCTTTTTGCCGTCATGCCACCGCCGCCACGATCAGCAGGCCGCCGATGATCGCCACCGCGTCCTCGATGAAGGCAGCGGGCGGGTCCTTGCCGAAGGCGGCCGCCAGCCGGCCGCGCACTTCAGCACCGCCATATGTGCCGATGACCGCGCCGATGGCGCCGGCGATCAGCCCGCCGATGGTGGAACCACCCGTTGCGCCGATCACCGCGCCGGTGAAGGCGCCCATGATGATGCGGGCGCCGAACTGCTGCGGCACTTTGCGGCTCGGCGTCGACGGCAGCTGGTCGGTGACCAGTTCGACGATGGCGAGGATGGTGAAGATGCCGACGGCGGCCCAATGGCTCATGAAGCTCGCCCAGGTGCCGGCGACCGGCAGCCAGCCAAGATAGGCCCCCCAGGCGACTGCCGCCGGCGCCGTCATGGCGCGCAGACCGGCAATGACGCCGATCAGAAGTGCAAGAAGATAGAGCATATTGATCCCCTCGATCCCGGCCAGGACGGCCTTGAGACGGCAGGCTACCATAGGTCCGATATTTGACCAGTACTTGGATTGGCGCTTTTCTGCTGGCCGCAACTATGCTTTGCAATGACGTCAATTGGAGACCCCGCCATGGCTGGAAGCGAGCGCGCGAAGATGGCGGCCAGCGAATGGTATACGTGCCTCGATGACGAGCTGGAGGCCTTGCGCGTCACCGCCCGCGACGCCGTGTTCGAGCACAATTCATTGCCGCCCAGGCAGCGCGGAAATCTTGGGCCGGGCTTGAAGGCATTGCTTGGCGGCGTGGGTGAGGGCACCCGCATCGAGGCGCCGTTCCATTGCGCCTATGGTTTGAACATTTTCCTCGGCGACAGCGTCTTCCTCAATGCCGGCTGCACCATCCTCGACACGGCGCCGGTGCGCATCGGCAAGSGAACGCTGCTCGGYCCCAAYGTGCASATCTACTGCGCCGAGCAYCACAAGGAGGCYGCCGGCCGGCAAGCGGGGCTGGAGATCGCCAGGCCGGTCGAGATCGGCGCCCATGCCTGGATCGGCGGTTCAGCCATCATCCTTGGCGGCGTCAGCATCGGCGAGGGCGCCATCGTCGGCGCCGGTGCTGTGGTTACCCGCGATGTACCTGCAAACACGACAGTGGTCGGCAATCCGGCGCGGCCGGTTAAGCGCGACTGAAGTCCTGGCGCAAGCGATCAGGCGTGCCCATGCGCTCACCTTGGTCCGCTCGCCTGGAGAATTCCCGCCGATACTGCACCGGCGATGTCCGCAGCCTCGCAGCGAAATGCTGGCGCAGCGAGGTGGCGCTGCCGAAGCCGGCTTCGAAGGCAACGATGTCCATCGATTTTTCAGTGGCTTCCAGCAGGCGCTGCGCCAGTTCGATGCGCTGGCTGATCAGCCAATCGCCAAAACTGGTGCCGATCGATTTCTGGAAGCGGCGACTGAAGGTGCGCCGGGTCAGGCCGGCCGCTTCGGCGACGCTGTCGAGGCTGTGCGTCTCGCCTAGTGTCGTGCGCACGGCGTCGAGCGCCCTAGTGAAGCGGTCGGCTTTCGCGCCTTTTGCCACCGGGCGTTCGATGAACTGCGCCTGTCCGCCCTGCCGGTGCGGGGACAGGACGATCTGGCGAGCGAGCCGGAGTGCTGCCTCCGCGCCATAGCGGGCGCGCACGATGTGGAGGCAGCAGTCGAGGCCGGCGGCGACGCCGGCCGAAGTCACGACATCGCCATTGTCGACATAGAGCACTGTCGGGTCGACATCGATGTCGGGATGGAGTTCCTGCAACTGCTCTGCATAGGCCCAGTGCGTCGCAGCAATGCGGCCGGAGAGCAGCCCGGCGGCGGCAATGGCGAAGGTTCCAAGGCACAGGCCGACGATCAATGCGCCGTGGCGGTGCGCCTGGCGCAGCGCCTCCACCAGCAACGGCGACGGCGGCTCGCCAAGACGATACCAGCTTGGGATGATGACGATGTCGGCACCGTCGAACCCTTCGAGCCCATGCGGCGCGGCAACGGTCAATCCGGCCTCGGTGTGGACCGGGCCGGCCTTGGCCGCGCAGATGCGGAAGTCGAAGCGCGGCAGGCCGAGCTTCGTCCTGTCCTCCCCAAACACCAGGCATGGCACAGACAGATGAAACGGGCTGATGCCGTCGAAGGCGAGGACGGCAATGATCGGATCAGTCATTTGGGCTTCCTGCGGGTGAATGTGGATTGTCCCAATTCTTTTGAATGATGTCAATCGGGCCACTTTTGATCGTTGACCGGCCGGCCTATCTTCGGCCCATCGCATTCAAGCCGGAAAGGAAAACATCATGTCTGACCCAGCCAACACCACGCCGCGCCGGGCGCTGATCGTCATCGATGTCCAGAACGATTACGATGGTGGCAATCTGGCCATCCAGCACCCGCCGTTCCGCGACAGCGTCGTCAATGTGGCACGCGCCATGGATGCGGCTGCGGCCGCCGGCATCAAGGTCGTAGTGGTCAAGCAGATGGCGCCCGAGACGTCGCCGATCTTCGCCAAGGGCAGTCACGGCGGCGAACTGCATCCCGAAATCGCCAGGCGCAATCGCGACCACTATGTCGAGAAGATGCTGCCCTCGGCCTTCACCGGCACCGACCTTGAGGCGTGGCTGCGTGCCAACGCCATCGATACGCTTACGGTCGTTGGCTACATGACGCATAATTGCGACCTGTCGACCATCATCCACGCCGTGCATATGGGGTTTGCGGTCGAGTTCCTGTCCGATGCGACCGGCTCGGTGCCCTACGCCAACAGCGCCGGCTATGCCTCGGCCGAGGAGATCCATCGCGTGGTCACGATCATCCTGCAGTCGCGCTTCGCCGCGGTGCTGAAGACCGCCGAATGGGTCGAATGCCTGAAGAGCGGCGCCTTGCCGGAGCGCGACACGATCTATGCGTCCAATCAGCGGGCGCTGGCGCGCAGCGCGGCGTAGGACCACTCAGCAAACAAAAGGGCGCCGCATCGCTGCGGCGCCCTTCGCTTTTTGGGAACTGAAGGATCTTAGAACAGGCCTTCGATCTGGCCGGCCTCGTTGAGGAAGATCTTTTCCGAGGACGGTGCCTTGGGCAGGCCGGGCATGGTCATGACCTCACCGCAGATGATGACGACGAAGCCCGCGCCGGCCGAAAGCCTGACTTCGCGCACCGGCACGGTGTGGCCGGTCGGCGCGCCGCGCAGGTTCGGGTCGGTCGAGAAGGAATACTGGGTCTTGGCCATGCAGACCGGCAAATGGCCGTAGCCGGCGTCTTCCCAGGCCTTGAGCTGGTCGCGCACCGACTTGTCGGCGATCGCTTCCGAGCCGCGATAGATGCGCTGGACGATGGTGTTGATCTTCTCGAACAGCGGCATCGCGTCGGGATAGAGCGGCGCGAATTGCGAGGCGCCGGATTCGGCCAGCGCCACCACCTTGTTGGCAAGCTCCTCGATGCCGGCCGAGCCCTTGGCCCAGTGCTTGCACAGGATTGCCTCTTCGCCCATCGAGGCGACATAGTCCTTCATCGCCTGGATCTCGGCGTCGGTGTCGGAATAGAAGTGGTTGATGGCAACCACCGCCGGCACGCCGAACTGCCTGATGTTCTCGATGTGGCGGCCAAGGTTGGCGCAGCCCTTCTTGACGGCCTCGACGTTTTCCTTGCCGAGGTCTTCCTTCTTGACGCCGCCATTCATCTTCATGGCGCGCACGGTGGCGACGATGACGGCGGCTGCCGGCTTGAGGCCCGCCTTGCGGCATTTGATGTCGAAGAATTTCTCGGCACCGAGATCAGCGCCGAAGCCGGCTTCGGTGACGACATAGTCGGCGAGCTTCAGAGCCGTCGTGGTGGCGACGACCGAGTTGCAGCCATGCGCGATRTTGGCGAACGGKCCGCCATGGACGAARGCCGGGTTGTTCTCCAGCGTCTGCACSAGATTGGGCTGCATGGCGTCYTTKAGCARAACAGCCATGGCGCCGTCGGCCTTGAGGTCGCGGGCGTAGACCGGCGACTTGTCGCGGCGGTAGGCGACGATGATGTCGCCGAGGCGCTTTTCCAGATCCTTCAGGTCGTTCGACAGGCAGAGGATTGCCATGACTTCCGAGGCGACGGTGATGTCGAAGCCGGCCTCGCGGGGGAAACCATTGGCGACACCGCCGAGTGAGCAGATGATTTCGCGCAGCGCGCGGTCGTTCATGTCCATGACGCGGCGCCAGACGACGCGGCGGGTGTCGATGCCGAGCTCATTGCCCCAGTAGATGTGGTTGTCGATCAGCGCTGAAAGCAGATTGTGCGCGGTGGTGATGGCGTGGAAGTCGCCGGTGAAGTGGAGGTTCATGTCCTCCATCGGCACGACCTGCGCGTAGCCGCCGCCGGCGGCACCGCCCTTGACGCCGAAGTTCGGGCCAAGCGAAGCCTCGCGGATGCAGACGATCGCCTTCTTGCCGATGCGGTTGAGGCCATCGCCGAGGCCGACGGTGGTGGTGGTCTTGCCTTCGCCGGCCGGGGTCGGGTTGATGGCGGTGACCAGGATCAGCTTGCCGTCCTTGTTGCCCTTCACCGATTTGATGAATTCGGCGGAGATTTTGGCCTTGTCGTGGCCATAAGGCAGCAGATGCTCAGTCGGGATGCCGATCTTCTGGCCGATCTCCTGGATCTGCTTTTTCTTGGCGCCGCGCGCGATCTCGATGTCGGACTTCACTTCGGCCATGACGGCTTTCCTCTGGATTGAACGGTGGAGGGGACGGGGTTGGTCTCACTCGCAAGCAGGCTGGAACCGGGCGCGCGGGCATGTTCTAACCCTGTCGCTGCCGTGGCGTCAACTTCCATGCAACTATGTTTCCTATAGAGAAAATTCTTCCGCGGCGGCCGACCTGTCCTCGGTTCTTTCTGGCTCCGCTTGCCGCGCCGTATAGAAGCCAGAGCAAGGGCGCTTCCGCCGTCTCAAAACAGCCGCACAATGCACGGAATGCGACAGAGGCGACGGCGCAAATTCGCCATCGCCTGGGCCGAAGCCCAAAGGGCTACTGCGTCAGCACGTTGCTGATTTCGACCATGTTGGAGCGCACGCGCAGGATGTAGAAGCCCATCGTCGTCAGGTGCGTCGGCAAGAGCCAGCCGTCCTCGCGGCCATTGGCGATGATGAAGGGCTGGATGCGCAGCGCCGAGACGAATTGCGCGTCCATCGTGTCCCACAGGCTGTGCAGGTGCTTTTCCTTGATGACGTCCTCGAAGTCGGCCTGGGCGCCTTTCATCAGACCGTAATAGGCGTAGAGCTGGCCGTAGGCGAACCAGTAGCGGTCGTCGGCGCGGGTGTCGAACCAGCCATTGTTGTGGTTCTCGGCGCGCTCCTTGAGGATGGCGGACGTCGAACCGATGTCCGATGCGATGCGGTCGATATACTGCTTCAGATTGTCGGCGCGGGCGTCGAAAGTGGCCTGGCAGGTGGCCAGCCGTGCGTTGAACGAGCGCAGCTTGCGCACCGCGTCGCGATAATAGCTCGGGGTCGGCGTCTTCGGGCCGAACGGGCTGACGCCGAAATACCAGGTGTATTCGTCGAACTGCAGATTGCCGCGCGCATCCTGCAGATCGGCATCGATCTGCGAGGTGGTGCGCACGCGRCCGAGATTGTCGGCAAGCTCGGTTGCCGTGCGCCGCACCGCCTGATTGATGCCACGCTGGAACGAGGCCTTGTTGTCCATCCACGGCGTGTCGTCCCAGTCGATGCCGAACAGGCCGAGCTTGTAGAGGATCATCGACGAGATCCAGGCATTCTGGTTGACGTTGAAATCGGTCAGGTCGGCCGCCACCTGGGCGATGCCGGAGTTGCCGCAAGTCTTTGCCGTGTCGGTGCCGGTGCCGGCGGCCACCTGCTCACCGGCGGAAACATTGCGTTTCTCGAACGTGTAGGTGTCAGGGTAGTTCGGGTTGAATTTGTTCCACCACTGCGTGGCATAGAAGAAGTTGGCGTAGAGGCCGATCAGCACCAGCACAGCCAGGCCGACCACGGCCTTGAGTATCCAGCCGCGCTGCGTGTACCAGCTGCCGGCCCACAGGAAGGGCCACAGGATGACGCCGATCAAAAGGCCGATGCCGCGGCCGATCCATTGGAAAATCCGGGTGAAGAAGTTCACGATCGGATCGAGCATGGCTGTGTCACCCCTAAAAGCATGATGTCAAAAAGTTGCAGACTTTCTGGATAACATCATGCGCCAAAACAACAAGTTAGAACGAAATGACCGGTCATTTCGTTCTAGTCAGTCAGGCCGTAGAGGCGTGTGCGAAACGCCACCTTGTCCTTCAAATATGTGGTTTTCAGAACGTCCACAACATGCGATCGCCAGGCGTCGCTGAAGCCGTCATAATCCTTGTAGAAGCCGTCCTTGTTGAAGATGTAGCGCGAGACGAAGTCCGRCGGCACGAAATCCGAGATCAGCYGRTTGGTCAGCCAGGCGTCGGGATGRTCSGGCTTGGCSCGGATCACCAGGAAGCGCTGCTGCGGRAASACRTCGTCGATCTTGAGATGGCCAAGCTGGGCGATCTCGCGCTTGGCGGCGTTGAGGAAGGGGAAATTGCCGTCCTTGGTGATCAGATCGGCATGGCTTTGGATCCATGTCTGCAGCCAGACCTTGTCGACATCGGTCAAATTGCGGTCCGGCTCGGCGTCGCGGATCAGCGCGCGCACCACCATTTCGGCCCGGTGTTCGAGATAGCCGGAGGCTTCGACCCAGGAGGCACGCGGCAATTCGATGCGACCGGTGGAGGCCAGGAATTTGAACACCTTGTCGGCGTCGTTGATCGAGAGATAGCTGACCTGCCATGGCCGCGAGCGGCGGAAGCCGGGGGCAGCCGGATCGCTGATCACCGTCGTCATGTCGGGATCGACGAAGACGTAGAGCCCGCCGAAATGGCTGGTCCAGTAAGCGTTGTGGCGGAAGATCACCTGGTCGGGCACCAGTGCGTTCTCTCTGATATCGCCGCAGATTTTCGCCAACTCCACCATGCGGGTCAGCATGGCATTGTCGCGCCAGGCATCGGGCTCCTGTTTTAGCCGGTCGACGAGCTTGCCGAGTTCGGCGGCCTTGCCTAGCACGTCCTCCGCCGACAGCACCTTGAACTCGACCTGGTTGATCGACAGCAGGTCCTCGATGTCGTTGACCTTGGGAACGGAGTCCTCGATCTCGCCGTAGATGACGTCCTTTATGGTCAGCGCGTCGATGGCGCGCTGGTTCTTGGACATGAACTCGAACATCAGCAGCGAGGTGTTGGAAAAGGCGGTGTGCACCACGGGCAGGTCGATCTGCGACGGCGTCAGGATGATGAAGCGGCGGTTGACCTCGTCAGGGTCGAGGTAGTCCGGGTCGCCGCATTCGTCGGCGATCTCGGGCGAGAAACCGGTGCGGTCGATCTGGAAGCTTTTCAGCTTGGTGGGCTTCTTGCCGAACGCGGCCAGTGCCTTGTTGTAGCGATCGATCAGATGCGGCTCGTCGACGGTGAGCAGCCGGCCGTAAATGAGTTCGTTGTCGCGCAGAAGGTCGGGTTTCTTGGCGGGGTGGGTCATCTTGCCTTCTCCCCGTTCACGGGGAGAAGGTG
>NZ_JBFUGJ010000041.1:0-29947 GCF_056402975.1 Mesorhizobium sp. P3_A9
CCGCCTTACAACGGGCATGCCGACCTGCCGCCGCTGGCCGCCAGCCTGCAGCTCGAGATCGACGATCTGTTCCCGATCGCCGAAACGCTGCAGCTGCTGCGCTTTGCCGAATTTGCCGAAGGCGATATCCAGCTGACGCCGGCCGGCAAACGCTTCGCCGAGAGCGAGGTCGACGCGCGCAAGCAATTGTTCGTGCAGCAGCTCGCGACCTATGTGCCGCTGGCCGGCCATATCCGACATGTGCTCGACGAACGCGCCAACCACAAGGCGCCGGCCCGCCGCTTCCGCGACGAGCTGGAGGATCACATGTCCGAGGACTATGCCGACCAGACGGTGCGGGCCGTCATCAGCTGGGCCCGCTACGCCGAGTATTTTGCTTACGACGAGGAGAGCGATCTGTTCACGCTCGACAACCCGACATAGTCGGTTTGCCCGTTACGACACCGGCAGCGCTCCGCCCTCTTCGGTGCGCCGCGCGATGAATTCGTCGAGCACGCCTGATGTCGCGGCAGCCGAAGCGGGCGGCTCGAAATCGGCGACCGCGCGCCGCCATACGCCGGTGGCGCGTTCGCTCGCCGTCTTCGATCCGCTTTGCGTCCAGTTGCCGAAGTTCGACCAGTCGGCGACCAGCGGTTCGTAGAAGGCGGTGCGGTAGCGCGCCATGGTGTGGCCGGCCGAGAAGAAATGGCCGCCCGGCTGCACTTCGGCGATCGCCTCGAAGCCGATTGAATCGTCGTCACCGGGCGTCGCGGCGCAGAGTTCCGCCACCGTCTGCAGCGCCTCGATATCGGTGATCATCTTCTCGAAGGAGACGCTCAAGCCGCCTTCCAGCCAGCCGGCGGCGTGGATGCACATGGTCGCGCCGGCCAGCACCGAGCCCCACAGCGCGAATTGCGTTTCGTGTGCCGCCTGCGCGTCCGAGATGTTGGCCGCACTGCCGCCGCCCGACCGCCAGGGCAGTCCGGTGAAGCGCGCCAGTTGGCCGGCGCCCAGCGTCGCCTTGACATGCTCCGGCGTGCCGAAGGCCGGCGCTCCGGATTTCATGTCGACATTGGAGGAGAAGGAGCCGTAGACGACCGGCGCGCCAGGCCGCACGATCTGCGCCAGCGTCAGACCCGCCAGCGCCTCGGCATGCTGCAGCGCCAGTGCGCCGGCGACCGTGATCGGCGCCATCGCGCCGGCCAGGCAGAACGGCGTGATGACGGAGACCTGGCCAGCCCGCGCGAAATCGATGATGCCTTGCGCCATCGGAATGTCGAGCTGGCGCGGCGAGTTGGTGTTGATGACGGTGTAGCAATGGGCCTTCGCCAGGAATTCGTCCTGCGACAGCCCGCGGGCCAGCCGGATCATCTCGAATCCGTCCTCGACCTGCGGCGTGCCGCGCGCGAAAACGAACGGAAATTTGTCGGACAGCGTCAGCTGCGCACGGTTGACGGCATAGTGGCGAAAGCGGTTGTCGACATCCTGCGGCTCGATGCAGGGGCCGAGCATATGCAGCACGTCGAAATGCTGAACCAGCCGCAGCAGATCCTCGAAATCGGCCAGCGTGCCCGACCGGCGGCCGCGTTCGAGATCGGTGACGTTCGGCGCCCCGCAACCGGCCAGAAAGGTCATCGACCCGAGTTCCAGCGTCAGGTCGCGGGAACGGTCGCCGGCTTGCGCATGGATCGACTTCGGCGCCGAGGCCAACGCCACCACCACCATGTCGCGGCCGATGCGCACCATGTCGGTGTCCGGGTCGACCAGCGCGCCGGCGCTGGCGAAAAGCTCTCGTGCCTGCGGCAGCAGCACCTTGATGCCGAGCTCTTCCAGCACGCGCAGCGCCGTGTCGTGGATCGCGGCGACCTGATCATCCGAAAAGATCGGCTGCGGCAGGAACGGGTTCTTCAGCGACCGGTAATTGGGCCGGCGGCTGCTTTCGCTGCCGGCTTCGCCCGTGCGTCCACGCCGGCGTTCGCGCCTGCTGTCTCGTGCCGCGTCATCGACCATCGAAAATCCTCCTCATTGCCGCATCGCCTTGCCCGAGGGATCGTAGGGCGAGGCCGCGATGATCCGCGCCGGCCGCTCGACGCCGACAATGTGCACCGAAAGTGCCGTCCCCTCCTCGGCAAAATCGTCGTCCACCAACGCCAGCGCGACGCTCTTGCCGATCGTGTAGCCAAATCCGCCCGAAGTGACGAAGCCGACGCGCCGGCCGTCGTGCCAGACCGGCTCGAAGCCGCTGGCGTCGGCGTCATGCGCATCGATCTCCAGCGTCACCATCCGTTGCGACGTGCCGGCATTGCGCTCCTTCAGCGCCGCATCGCGGCCGATGAAATCGCCCTTGTCGAAGGCAATGAAGCGGTCGAGGCCGGTCTGGCGAGGCGTGTAGCCCTGCGTGAATTCGCGCGACCAGATGCCGAAGCTTTTCTCCAGCCTGAGCGCATTGAGCGCGTAGTAGCCAATCTCGGCCAGGCCGAGATCCTCGCCGGCGGCAAGCAATGTGTCGCGCAGTGTGGCATGCATGGTCGCGTGGCAGTTGATCTCAAAGCCGAGCTCGCCAGCGATAGACAGGCGGGCAACCCGCGCCTGAACCATGCCGATATCGAACGCGCCGCAGGCCATGAATGGCAGTGCCGGACCGGAGACGTCCTGATGCGTGGTCCGCTCGAGGATTTTCCGCGCGTTCGGCCCGGTCAGCAGGAAGCCGCTCATTGCATCGGAGAGATCGGCGACAGCAACACCTTCCGCCGCGTGGCTCTCGAACCAGCGCATGTGGAATTCCCTGAGATAGTAGGAGCCCATCAGCCAATAGTCACTGCTGCCCCAGTTGATCACGGTGAGGTCGCCCTTCAGCCGCCCGTCCGGCCCGAGCATCGGTGCCAGCCCCGCCTTTCCGGCCTTCGGCAGCTTGCAGGCAAGCAGTCGGTCTAGCCACGCCTCGGCGCCCGGTCCCGACACCGCATAGCGCGCATAGGCCGAGATATCGACGAGACCGGCGGCACGCCGGACCTGCAACGCCTCGTCGCCGACGATATCGAAGGCGTTGGAACGCTTGAGCGTGGTGTTCTCGCGAAAACCCATCGGCGCGAAATAGGCCGGGATTTCCAGCCCCCACGATGCCGTCCATTCGCAGCCCGCAGCACTCATGCCGTCATAGGCGCCAGGGCGTTTCAAAGGCCGGCCCGCAGGCAGCCGCTCATTGGGAAAGGTCATGACGAAGCGGCGCGAATAGAACTGGCGCGTTGTCTGCTTGAGGTATTCGCGGTTGGCGGCGAAGGCGCCGTAGCGGGCAATGTCCATGCCAAAGATGTCGGCCTGCGGCTCGCCGTAGATCATCCATTCAGCCAATGATTTTCCAACGCCCCCGCCCTGGCTGAAGCCGGCCATGACGCCACAGGCGACCCAGTAGTTTTTCAGGCCGCGCACCGGTCCGACGATCGGGTTGCCGTCGGGGGTAAAGGTGAAGGCTCCGTTGACCCATTTGCGGATGCCGGCCGTCGCCAGGCACGGAAAGCGCTCATGCGCCTTGGCGAGTTCCGGACTGATGCGGTCGATGTCTTCCGGGATCAGCTCGATGCCGTAGTCCCACGGCGCGCCATCCATGTTCCAGTGCTTCGGGTTCTGCTCGTAGACGCCGAGCAGCACGCCCTTGCGCTCTTGCCGCAGGTAGGAAAAACCGTCGAGGTCGACGGCGATGCCTATTTCCCGGTCGAGTGCCGCGATTTCCGGAATGTCCTCGGTGATGAAATAATGGTGCTCCATCGGCGTCACCGGCAGGTCGACACCGGCCATGCGGCCGAGCTGCTTTGCCCACAAGCCGCCGGCATTGACGACATGCTCGGCAACGATGGTGCCCTGCTCGGTGACGACGTCCCAATGGCCGTCCGCGCGCGCCTTCAGCTCGACCACCCGATTGCGCAGGATGATGTCGGCCCCGCGTTTCTTCGCGGCGCCCGCATAGGCATGTGTCGTGCCGTAGGGGTCGAGATGGCCTTCGTTGGAATCGTGCAGGCCGCCCAGCACACCGGCGACGTCGACGATCGGGCAGATCTGTTTGATCTCTTCCGGAGTCACCAGCCTGGCGGTCTCGATGCCGACCGACTGGAACACCGCCCACGCCGATTTCAGCCACTCCCAGCGCTGGGGATCGCTGGCGATGTTGACGCCGCCGGTCATGTGCAGGCCGATGTCTTGGCCGGATTCGGCCTCGATCTCGCGGTAGAGATTGATGGTGTAATCCTGCAGCGCCGCGACGTTGGGATCGGCGTTGAGCGCATGGAAACCCGCTGCCGCATGCCAGGTCGAACCGGCTGTCAGTTCGGCGCGCTCGATCAGCGCCACGTCAGACCAGCCGAACCGCGTCAGGTGGTAGAGCACCGAGGCGCCGACCACCCCACCCCCGATAACCACTGCGCGATAATGCGGCTTCAAGGCTTCCCTCCCGGTCTGTCCTAGGCGGGCACCATATACGCACTGGACATAAGTGTCTAGTGCTGTGCTTGGACACCCGAACGCATGTGCGAGGTACCATCAATTCCTTCGCTCGAGCGTGTGTTGTTATCGGCCGGTGAACAAGCCGGCAGGCGGGCATCCCGCACTGTCACGCAAGCATCATGTTCGCGCCTTAGACCGCTTTTTGGAGGGCGGCGCGCGGCATCATCGATGTGCCGCCTCTTTCAGATTTTCGATCTTCGGCCGCTCCGGCACATCCGTCTCAAGAGGATATCCATGAAACATCCGTACCGAACCGCCTCGCTCGGCGTCGCGCTGGCCTTGTTCACCGCCTTCACTCCCGCGCTTGCCGACAGCACCGCGACCGTCCTCGTCAACAAGGGTCTAGTCGGCGTCGGCCGCATCCCGGCCGCCCAGCGCGACAAGTTCGGCGAGACCTTCGGCTCGGGTTCCGGCATGGCGATCGACACATCAAGCTGGACGCATGATGCGGGCACCTACAAAGGGTCGCTCTGGCTGCTGCCGGATCGCGGCTACAATGTCGCCGGCACCACCGATTACCGGCCACGCCTCAACACCATCGGCATCGAGTTCACCCCGGCGGCACCAGGCACCGCCGGCCAGGAACAGACTGCAGTCAAGGCGACGCTTGCCGACACCATGCTTTTGACCGACGACAAGGGCGCTGATGCCACCGGCCTCGATCCGCTGTCGGATGTGCGTGGCGCCGCCGGCGACATGCCGATGCTGCCCGCCGCCACCAATGGCAAGCTCGCCCTCGACAACGAGGCGATCGTGCGGCTGCCCGACGGCTCGATGTTCATCTCCGACGAATATGGCCCCAACATCTACCGATTCTCCGCAGAGGGCCGCCTGCTGTCGGCGACCCAGCCGCCGGCAGCCCTGGTGCCGACGCGCAAGGGCGCGCCAAACTTCTCCTCGGACAATCCCGGTCCAGGTGCTGCCGAACCCGATCCGAAGGATCCCGAGACCGGCCGCCAGAACAACCAGGGTCTCGAAGGCATGGCGATGACGCCGGACGGCAAGTTCCTGATCGCCGTGTTGCAGTCGGCGACCAGGCAGGATGGCGGCGATTCCGCTTCGACCCGGCAGAACACGCGGGCGCTGGTCTATGACACCTCCGACCTCGCCCATCTCAAGCTGGCGCATGAATATGTCGTGCCGCTGCCGGTGTTCAAGGACGCCAAGGGCAAGACCAAGATCGCCGCGCAAAGCGAGATCGTGGCGCTGTCGGACACATCCTTCCTGATGCTGGCGCGCGACAGCGGCAACGGCCAGGGCCTGAAGGGCGACACCTCGCTGCTGCGCCAGATCTTCGTCGTCGACTTTTCAGCCGCGACCGACATTGCCGGCGGCGCCTTCGATGCCGCCGACAAGCCGGTCGCTCCCAAGGGCGTGCTCGATCCGTCGGTGACGCCGGCCAAGCTGACGCCGTTCATCGACATCAACGACAATGCGCAGCTTAATCGCTTCGGCCTGCACAATGGCGCGCCGAACGACCACAACAACCTGTCCGAGAAATGGGAAGCAATGTCGCTGGCCAGCGTGCTCGATCCGAAGCTGCCCGACGACTACTTCCTGTTCGTCGCCAATGACAACGACTTCCTGGCCCAGGACGGCTTCCAGGTCGGCGCGCCCTACAAGGCCGATGACGGCGCCAATGTCGACACCATGTTCCTGGTCTATCAGGTCACGCTGCCGGGTCTGGCCAAGAAGTAACCACCCCTATCCAGGCGGGCGCGCTTGACGCGTCCGCCTTCACGGCTCGTGCAGACTACTTCAAGAGCTCCGCGTCCTTCGGTACGCCCGCATCGATCGGTTCGGCCGTCCTGCTCGACACGGCCATGATCTTGCCGGCAGCCGACAAATTGGGACGCACGAAGACCTGGGCGGGGCCGTTGACGCGGCTGTAGAGGTCGATGATGTCCTGGTTCATGAAACGCACACAGCCCGACGATGCGTTCTTGCCGATGGAATCCCACTCCGGCGTGCCGTGCAGCCGGTACATCGTGTCCTTGCCGTCGCGGAAGAGATAGAGCGCGCGGGCGCCGAGCGGGCTCTGCGGACCGGGCGGCATGCCATCCCTGTATTTCGCCAGTTCCGGCCGGCGCTTGATCATTTCCGGCGGCGGCGTCCACACCGGCCATTTCTTCCTCGCCTGGATCACGGCGCTGCCGGTCCAGCCGAAACCGGCCTTCCCTAAGCTGACGCCGTAACGGATGGCCTTGCCGCCGTCGCGCACCAGATAGAGGAAATGCTCGGAGACATCGACGACGATCGTGCCTGGTTTTTCTCCGGTCGGGTCGGCCACGATCTGGCGTACGAACTTCGGATCGAGCTTGGCCACCGGGATGGCCGGCAGTTGAAAGCCCTCATCGGTGCGCGCGGTATACATTGTTGCGGTATCGCCGAGCGCAGGCTCGGGCGCCGCCGCTGCGACTGGCGGCGGCGTCACCACCTCCGTCGTGGTGCATCCTGAAACAGCCACGGCGGCCGCGCCCAAGGCGGACGCACCAAGAAACGCACGCCGGCTCAGGCGCTCGGAAAACAGCGGACTATCGGACATGAACCCCCCGGCTATTCATAAGATCTGGTAAGCAATGCGGGCCCCACGCCCCCGGGGGATCAATAGCCCATTCCGGGAGCTTTGAGAACATGATTAGATCGAGACACGCCTGCGGAATTTTCCGACGCCGCATCGACCTGTCTCGTTGAATCGGCAATCATCACGGACCGGACTCGAGACAGGCCTTCAGCCATGACCGAAAAAATGCCCACGCGCCGGCGCACCGGCGACCTGACCAGCGGCCCGATCCCGCGCACGCTGCTGCTGTTTGCCTTGCCGGTGCTGGGCTCCAACGTGCTGCAGTCGCTCAACGGGTCGATCAATGCCGTCTGGGTCGGCCGCTTTCTCGGCGAATCGGCGCTGACCGCGACCTCCAACGCCAACCTCGTGCTGTTCCTGATCCTGGGCACGGTGTTCGGCATCGGCATGGCGGCGACCATCCTGGTGGCGCAGTCGGTCGGCGCCCGCGACCTGCCCGAGGCGCGCCGCATCGTCGGCACCAGCGCCACCTTCTTCTTCCTCGTCTCCATTGTCTTCGCCGTCTGCGGCTGGATCTGGGTCGACGCCATCCTCAACACGCTCGGCACACCGGCGGACGCCTTGCCGCTGGCGCGTTCCTATCTGCGCATCATCTTCGTCGCCGTGCCGATGATGAACCTTCTGTCCTTCGTCATGACCGTGCTGCGCGGTGCCGGCGATTCGCGCACGCCCTTCTTCTTCATGGCGTTGGCTGTCGTCCTTGATATCGTGCTCAACCCACTGCTGATCCGCGGCATCGGGCCCTTCCCGGAACTCGGTATTGCCGGCTCCGCCACGTCGACGCTGATCGGCCAGACGGTGAGCGTCATCGCCATTCTTGTCGTGCTCTATGCACGCAAGCATCCGCTGCGGCTGGCGGGCGCCAATCTCGCTCTGCTGCGCCCCGATCCGGCTTTGCTGCGCATAATCGTCTTCAAGGGCGTGCCGATGGGCCTGCAGATGATCGTCATCTCGGCGGCGGCATTGACGGTGATGGGCATCGTCAATTCCTACGGTTCGCAGGTCGCCGCCGCCTACGGCATCGCCGCACAGCTATGGACCTACATCCAGATGCCGGCCCTGGCCATCGGAGCCGCGGTCTCCTCGATGGCGGCGCAGAATGTCGGTGCCGGCCGCTGGGACCGGATCGGCCGCATCGCCGCCTCCGGCGTCGGCTTCAACCTCGTCCTGACGGGTGCCCTGGTCGCCTTGCTGTGGCTCTTCGACCGCTCGATCCTCAGCCTGTTCCTGAGCAGCGACAGCGCCGCGATCGATATCGCCGCCCACATCAACTCTGCGGCGTCCTGGTCGTTCATCCTGTTCGGCATTACCATCGTGCTGTTCGCCACCGTGCGCGCCACCGGTGCGGTGATGCCGCCGCTGATCATCCTGGTGATTTCGGTGCTCTTCGTGCGCACCGGCTTTGCCTATTTCATGCGTGGCGTGATCGGCGAGGAAGCGCTGTGGTGGAGTTTCCCGGCCGGCTCGATCACTTCGCTGGTGCTGGCCGCGGCCTATTACCGCTTCGGCGGCTGGCGCACTTTGCACATGATCGAAAACAGGCCGGCCGCCGGCGAACCGCCGGATACCGGGCTTGGCGTGCCGCGTGGGCGCGCCAACATGGCGCCCGAGACGCCGAACGGCTGAACGATTTGGCACACCTCCGCGAGTCCCCTGGACAAGGTGCGGGCCATCCGCCGTTCGGCCAGCCACATGGCGGGTAGCCGCACGTCCAACCATCGCGTAGATTTTACCAGACAATCGGGGGATTCTATGGGCAAAGGCAGGGTCGAGGCATTCACCGATGGCGTGGTCGCCATCATCATCACCATCATGGTGCTTGAGCTGAAAGTCCCCCATGGCGAGGATTTCTCGGCCCTGGTGCCGCAATTGCCGATCTTCTTCTGTTACGTGCTTTCGTTCATCAATGTCGGCATCTACTGGAACAATCTGCACAACATGTTCCATGCCGTGCAGCGCGTCGACGGCCGCGTGCTGTGGGCAAACCTGCATCTGTTGTTCTGGCTGTCCTTGATACCGGTGACGACCGCCTTCATGGGCGAGAACCATTTCGCCACGGTTCCGGTTGCGGTCTACGGTTTCGATCTGGTGCTGTGCGCCATCGCCTATACGCTTCTGGCCGCCGCGCTGCATCGCCTGCATGGACAAGACACTGCCTTCGCCAAGGCAATCGGCAGCGACCGCAAGGGACGGATTTCGCTCACTGTCTACATACTGGCCATTGCGTTGACCTTCCTCAACCGGTGGATCGGTGTGGGGCTCTATGTTGCCGTGGCCCTGGTGTGGCTTGTGCCGGATACGCGTTTTTCGCGCGTTCTCGAAAAATAGTTGTAAAAACAGCTATTTACGCATCGCCTTCAGCATTTCCGCCACCGACGCGGCAAGGTCGGCGTAGAGCTCTTCCAACCGTTCGGCTGCCTTGATGATCGAGAAATCATGGCCGAATTTCTCCAGCGCCATGCGCAGTTTCTCGACGAACTCGGCCTGTTTTTCCAGCGCGGCGAACAGTGTCTTGACCTGGGCTTCGCTGATATCGGGGTTGGCCAGCATCTGCGGCACCTCGCGCCCCATCTGGTCGCCGGTGGCGGTCTGCTCCTTCAGAATTGCAACCCAGTCCGTCAATCGAAGATCTCCATTCTGCGGGGCAACATGCGCAGCCTCGACCGGACTGGTCAACCCGAACAGGTGCTGACGGAGGCTTGCACAACCCCGTTCCGGCGCTAAGTTCGGCGCCATCGAGAAAAGGATCCCGTTGCTCATGATCACAGACGCCGAAATCCAGACCGCCCTGCCCGCGCTTGGCAAAGGTAACACCGCCGTCATCACCGGCGCCGCCAGCGGCATCGGTCTGGCAGCCGCCAAGCGGTTTGCGCTCATGGGCATGAAGATCGTGCTCGCCGACATTGGCGGCACCCGCCTTGACGATGCCTCCCGCGCCATCTCGGCCATTGCCGGCGACGACGCCGTGCTTGCCGTTGTATCGGATGTGTCGAAGGCCGACGAGGTCGACCGTCTCGCCGACCGGGCATTCGGCGCCTTCGGCGAGGTCTCGCTGCTGATGAACAATGCCGGTGTCGGCGACAATCCGGGAAAACCCTGGGAAAACCGCGATGCCTGGAAACGGCTGCTCGATATTAATTTCTGGGGTGTCGTGCATGGCGTCGAGGCCTTCGCGCCGCGCATGCTGGCGTCGGCCAGGCCGGGCCTGATCATCAACACCGGTTCCAAGCAAGGCATCACCACGCCGCCCGGCAACCTCGCCTACAATGTCTCCAAGGCCGGCGTGAAGACATTCACCGAGGGCCTGGCGCATGCACTGCGCAACGAGCCCGGCGCCCGCCTGTCGGCGCATCTGCTGATCCCCGGCTTCACCTATACCGGCCTCACCGAAGGTGCGACGGAAAGGCCCGCCGGCGCCTGGACCGGCGAGCAGGTCGTTGATTTCATGCTGGAATCCCTGGTCGGGGGCGACTTCTACATCCTGTGCCCGGACAATGATGTGACACGGCCGCTGGACGAGAAGCGCATGGCCTGGGCGATCGGCGACGTCATCGAAAACCGCCCTGCTTTGTCGCGCTGGCATCCGGACCACAAGGATGCTTTCGCGGCCTTCATCAAGGGCTGATCTGCAAGCCCTCAAGCCGCGCGCTTTTTCGGAGCCCGTTTTTGCGTCACTGCCTTCTTTGCGGCCATGGTGGCGATCTTCTCGTCATGCCGCTTCGCTGCCCGCTCGCACTTGTTACGGATCTCCTCGACCTCGGATTCCGTCAGGTGCTCGATGCCGATGAAATGGTTGTGGCCCTCGCTGACCCGGATCAACTCATCGAGCTTGGCCTGGATTGCCGCGCCGTCGCGGTTCTGGGTGTTCTGGATCAGGAACACCATCAGGAATGTGATGATGGTCGTGCCGGTGTTGATCACCAATTGCCAGGTGTCGGAGAAACCGAAAAACGGCCCGCTCACCGCCCAGACGACGACGATCAAGCAGCAGGCGGCAAAAGTCAGCGGCAGGCCGGTTATGTGGGCGACCCAGTTGGCGATCCTGGTGAAAAGCTTTTCCATCTGTCGAAATCCCTGAATGGCTGGCGATGAGAAACATCCGGCAACCGTTCCAGGTTCCCGCCGGCAACAAATACACCAGGCGCAATTGAATACACGCAAAGCGAGCATGCAGGGGAAAACACACCTTATCGGTTCAATGTCATAGTAACCATGCAGGCAAGAGAGCCTGTTCCATCCGCTTCACGGCGGTTTACCTCCAGCCCCTTCCGCTGCGCCACCCCCGCATGGCGGAAGGGGTTTCAGTCCGGAGTGCGCGAAGCAGGGTTCCCCGAAAGCGCCGATCGGTCCAAGACGGTACACTTTTTCCTGGAATTGCCCTAAACGGCGTCGTTTTCCCAACGATCGAGGAAGGCCTCGATCGGCATGGACTGGATGTCGGGAACCGCCCTGGCGAGTTTCTCGACCGGCCAGTCCCACCAGGCGAGCGCTTCGATCCGCGCCGCTATGTTAGGGACAAAGCGCGGCCTGAGCGGCTTCGCCGGCACGCCGGCGACGATCGAGTAGGACGGCACGTCCTGCGTCACCACAGCGTTGGCGCCGATGACGGCGCCATTGCCGATGGTGATGCCAGGCATGATCACCGCGCCGTGGCCGACCCAGACGTCATGACCAATGGTCACGGCTTTCGCCTGCCGCCGCTCGCGGAACGCGGCATCGACACCCAGCCAGCGGAAATACTCGTTCGGCCGATAGCTGACCTTGTGCTGGGTCAACCTTTCGATCGGATGTTCCAGCGCATTGATGCGGCTGTTGGCGGCGACCGAGCAGAATTTGCCGATGCTTGTGTAGATGGCTTCCGAATGGCGTTCGAAATAGGAGAAATCGCCGACGCTCACCTCGCGCAGCACCACCCGCTCGCCGATCGAAGCGTAGCGGCCGAGCTTACACGCCTTCAACTCCGCGGTCGGATGGATGCGCGGCTCGGGATCTTTCAGGACAAGGTTTTCGGAACGGTCCATGCGGCGGCTTTACTTCAGGGCAATTGCTCCTGCAAGGCAGGGAGCAATTGTCCGTGGGGCCAATCAGCACAAAAGACGCCATACCCGCTTATTTCGGCTTGCCATTGCTCCACACCACGTTCTGGCCGTAGAGCGGCACCGTGGTGACCGACATCTTGGCCGAGCCGTTCTGCACCTGGCGCGAATGCGAGAGATAGATCAACGTCTCGTTGGCCTTGTCGTAGATGCGGTTCACCACCTGCTTCTTCCAGATCAGGCTGATGCCTTGCTTGAAAACCTCTTCGCCGCCCTCGCTCATGTCGATGTCGCCGATGGTAATCGGCCCAGTCTGACGGCACGAGATCGAGGAATCGGAGGGATCCTCGAACCAGTTGCCCTTGTGCAGGCGGTCGATGATGCCGCGATCGAAATAGGAAACGTGGCAGGTCACGCCCTCCACCTTCGGGTCCTTGATCGACTCGACGATGATGTCATTGCCGAGCCAGTCGACGCCGACCTTGCCGACTTCCTCGGCGACGGCACCACCGGCGGCCAGCACAACGCAAGCGGCCACGGCGCCGCCGATCAGTTTGCGCCTAATCCGTTGGCGTACAATCAATTCGAGCAAAGGACCCTCCTGCGGTTCGAGTTGCCGGTCTCAGGTGGGACGCGTTGTGCGGCTTTGCAAGCACAAGCGTCAACACCACCGCGGTTGCGGCAACGCGGCACTTTGCCTGCGCAGGGTCGAACCGCTAAGACTGTCGCACCGGCGCGGCATTGAGCCGGCGCGATGATTTCTGCAGACGGACTTTTCTGATGATGCGTTCTATCCTGGTCGGCATTCTCGTCCTGATGGCGGCCGGCATCGGCTGGCTAACCTTCGACTGGTATCGCGGCCATTATGGCGGCGAGCCGTTCGGCGCCCCCTTCACTTTGGTCGACCAGAAAGGCGCACCGATCACCGAAGCCGCCTTCCGTGGACAGCCCAGCGTCGTCTTCTTCGGCTTTACCCATTGCCCGGAAGTCTGCCCGACCACGCTGTTCGAACTCTCCGGCTGGCTGAAGACGCTCGGCGACGAAGGCAAGCCCCTGCATCCCTATTTCGTCTCGGTCGACCCGGAGCGTGACACGCCGGCGGTGATGAACGCCTATGTCAGCAACTTCTCCGACCGCATCACCGGCATTACGGGCGACCCGGACAAGGTCCATGCCATGGCCAAATCGTTCGGCATCTACTGGAAGAAGGTCGACACCGGCGACGGCGACTACACGATGGATCACACGGCCTCGGTGCTGCTGCTCAACGCCAAGGGCGACTTTGCCGGCACGATCGCCTACGGCGAAAGCGCCAGCACCGCGGTCGAAAAGCTGAAGCGCCTCGCGGCCAAGGGTTGATACAGACTCCATGACCCAGACGCGGCTTTTTTTCACCACCGGCAAGATTGAGGCTGAACGCGTCTTCGCGGCGCTCGAAATGGCCTTCGAGGATGAAGGCCTGCCGATCGCCGTGATCGAGGTCGACGAGGACCAGGATATCCACGAAGTCTCGCTTTATACCGACGGCAACGTCGATGCGGTCGAGGCGCGGATGAAGGACGTTCTCGCCGGCCTCGCTCTATCGAAGCCGATCGGGCGCGAGGCACTGCCCGACATCGACTGGGTCGTGCATTCGCTGGAAGGCCTGAAGCCGGTGCGCGCCGGCCGTTTCTTCGTCCATGGCGGGCATGATCGCACGAAGCGCCACAGCGGCGAACTCGCCATCGAGATCGAAGCGGGCCTCGCCTTCGGCACCGGCCATCACGGCACCACCGCCGGCTGCCTGGAAATGCTGGAGAAAGTTGTGCGGCGCGAGCACCCGCGCAATGCGCTCGACCTCGGCACCGGCAGCGCCGTGCTGGCGATTGCCGTCGCCAAGCTCGCGCATATTCCGGTGCTGGCCACCGACATCGACCCGGTGGCGGTGAAGGTCGCAGCCGCCAATGCACGGCTCAACCACGTCAAGGGGTTGATCGAAACAGTGACCGCGCCGGGCTTCCACCACCCGATCTTCGGCAAGCGCGGCCCCTTCGATCTCATCGTCGCCAATATCTTGGCGCGGCCGCTGATGCGGTTGGCGCCGCAAATGGCCGCGCATATCGCGCTTGGCGGCTCGATCGTGCTGTCAGGCATCCTCGAGCGTCAGCGCGACGCCGTCATCTCGGCCTATGTCGGCCAGAATTTCCGCCATGTGCGCACGCTGCATCGCGAGGGCTGGGTGACGATCCACCTCAAGCATTAGGCCGGCGGCAGTTGCCGGCCCTTAACGGTCCCAGCCTCAGAACTTGATGCCCAGATTGGCCTTGAACCCATTGTCGAAGGCATCCGCCCCGAACTGTCCGGCATAGGACAGGCCAAGCGTGGCGTTGTGCGCCAATTGCACGTCGAAGCCGGCTTCGACCAGCATCGCATCCCTGGTGATCGGCACACCGGCAATGGTGAAGCTGTCACCACCCGCGAAGGCGACGGTCGATAGTGGCGTCACACCGCCGAAGGCATGGCGCCAGCCGAGCATGCCGCGCGCGGTCGCCGCAACGCCGCCGATGGTGACATCGGTCGACGCCCTGACGCCGAGCGTGGTGAAGGTCGCATCGGTGGTTGAACTGCTGCTGCTCAGCGCCGCGGCGCCACCACTCTCCGCAAAACCATCGGTGTGCAGATTGACATAAGCGAGATTGGCGAAGGGCTCGAAGGCAAACGGCCCGGCGTCGGTCTTGTAGGCCAGTTCGCCGAAGGCCTGCGCGGTCGCGGCGTCATAGTCGGCCGACAGGCTGTCGGTGAAGCCCTGGAATGCGACGGAGCGCGACGTCGAGATCCGGTGCCAAGTGTAGGCTGCACCGGTGCGGAAGGCGATGGCGCCCCAGTTGGTGCCGCCATAGAGGCCGAGATGGTAATTGTTGCTGTCGCCGGAAGAGTTCCTGTCGTCGGCATCGAAGCTGGTGCGGCTGTAGCCGCCGACCGCGCCGATGCGCCAGTCGCCGGCCAGGCCGTCAGCGCCGACGAGCAGGCCGCCTGTCGAACGATCGAATCGGGCCGCATTGCCGTCGCTGTCGGTACTGCCCCAGGAGCCAAAACCCTGCGACCAGATGGCGAAGCGGTCGGTGTCGGCGGCAACGGGCTGAACGCCGTCTTCGCCATAGGCCATGACCGGCAGCGAGGCTGTCTTGCCGCTGTCGCCGAAGGCGGCGCGCAGGCGCGCCGTCACCGCGTCTTGCAGGAAGTGGCTGTCCTGCACCAGCATGCCCTTGGCCGAGGCATGGATTTCCCCGGAAAGCTGGTCGAAGGCGGCCTGTGCCGCCGCGTCGCTCGGCAAGGCAAGCACCGCGCTGACCAAGGCGCTGCTGGCCGCGCTGTCCAGCCCGTCACCCGTAGCGATCTGGTTCGGCGTCACGCCGGCCGAGCCGAAAGTCTGCGTTTGGGTGACGTCGACATAGGCCTGCGTCGCGATGGTGTGGGTGCTCAGACGGACGAAAGCGGAGACCTGCGGATCGCCCACGAGGGTAAAGGTTCCACTGATGCTGGCGGCTTGAAGCACTATGTAGTGGGAGCCCGCCACCAGGCCGTCCAGCCCGATATTGGTCACGCTCAAACCGGCGCCTGGGGCTATGGTTGCCGTGCCTACGGCAATAATCCGATCGGTAGCGCCGGCGGCATTCAGTTCCACCGCATAGGTCGAGCCGGATGCGAAACTGGCGTCGCCATAGACCGCCAGCGTGCCGATGCCATTCTTGCCGGGCGCAACCGTGCCGGAAACAGCGATCGAGCCAACCGAACCGCCGCCGGCGAGCGTGGCGCCGCTGTCGACTGTAACGGCCGAACCGATCAGAGAACCGGAGACCAGCAAGGTTCCGGCCTTCACCTCGGACCCGCCCGACAACGCGTTCGTGCCCGACAACTCGAAAGTTCCCGTCCCGTCCTTGATCAGCCCGTTGGTGCCTGTGATGATGCCCGAAAATACCGTTGAGCCGTTGTTGCCTCCGGTCGTCAGCTTGCCTGTCCCGGCATTGACCGCTCCGGCGCCGGCCAGCGAACCGATCGCCTGGTCGGAATTGTTGAGATCGAGCGTTGCACCGCTTTCGATCGTATAGGCGCTGTTGGCGCTGAAAATGTTGGCGGCGAACAGGCCCGCCTTGAGCGTGCCCTGGGCGACATCGGTGGCCGTGGCATAGTTGTTGTTGCCAGCGAAACCGTCCACCGTCAGCGTTCCGGCCCCCGTCTTGGTAAACGTCCCGCTCGGCGTGCTGTCGTCTCCCATGCTGGCGGTCGTGGTGACGTCGAAGCCATTTGTGTCGATGGTGCCGCCGGCGGCACCGAACAGGATCGAAACATTGGGGAGGGTGAGGTTTGCACCCGCCTGCAGCGTGCCACCGTCGAGCGTGATCGGACCCACACCCAACGCATGATCGGCCGTGACCCGGATCGTTCCCGCCTCGATCCGAGCGCCGGAGCTGAAACTGTTGTTGTTGGTGAGCACGAGCGTGCCGGCGCCGGTCTTGACGATCGCGGATGGATCGCTGAGGTCCGAAATCTGACCGGCATAGGTTCCGGTCGCCCCCGATCCGACGTTGATCGTCTGGCTGAGATCGATGGTCAGGTCGTTGTTGATCGTGACGCCATCCTGGATATCGATCACCGTTCCACTGAAGGCGGAAAGCAGGCCGGTTCCCAGCGCGTTGTTGTTGCCGAGGCTGAGCGTGCCGCCATAGAGGTTGGTGCCGCCGGTGTAGGTGTTTGCGCCATTCAAGGTCAGCAAGCCGTCACCGCTCTTGGTGAGGCTTGCGCCCGAGATCACTCCATCCGCCGTAAAATGAGCACCGGCATCGACCGTGACGACAGTGTCGGAGACCAAATTGAAACTGGCACTGGCGTCCAGATCGGGAATGAAATTGTTCGTCTGCACGTTGATCGCGGCCTGCCCGGAGGCCTGGAAATTCAAAACGCCGCTTGAAAACCGGTAACCGCCGGAGGTGCTCGTGGCATTCAAGTTCAGCGTGCCGACCGTATAGGGTCCGCCAGTCAGGAAAACGGTATAGCCGAGCCCCTGGTCCGGCGCATCATGGTTGAAGTTCGCGACCGCATCGACGCCGTTGGGAACTGTTGCGGGAGTCCAGTTCGCAGCCGTACCCCAATCGCCACTGTTGTGAGCGAAATCCTCGGCCGAGGCGACACCGGAGATGATCGGCGTTACAGCGGTCGCAATCAGCCCGGCAATCAGCAGAGCCGGGAGCGACGTGGACGACAGAAGCAAGCGCGCAGGCCGCTCGTTCACCTCGCCCTCGCCTTTGACACGCACTGTAGAAACGGAATGTCTCATGAAAATCCCCCGACCAGCCATCCCTTGGCTGAATCGACCCTTGAAGCCCATGGCGACGCTACGAAAACCGCCGCCGAGAGACAAGCGAATGTAGGCCGTAAAAATTACCGGAACCAAGCAACACAGAGCCTAGACAAGAAATCAGAGCAAATCCGTTGCGAATTTGCATCAATCAATAGTTGGCCGCACCAGATGTCTGACTGCGAACAAGCACCGTTTTTGCCCACTGACTGGCTCAGCGTATAGTCCTCTTTGTCCAACACCGATCCTGCAAGCGGCGCACTGCCAGCATCATGGCTTCAACAGCGTGCCGGAATTGGTTCCCCCGCACCAACCCTGACCGGAAGGCCCCACCCCTTGCGGTCAAACAAGAAAACCCGAACCAGATAACTTGCCGTGCGAAGTGACGCACGCTCAAAAAGCAGCCTTTGCTGACTTTTTCTGGTTGCAATTCCCGGGTGCTGGCGGCAGCGCGGCAATGCCGCGTCGTGTCGGGGATGAACAACGACAACCCAGCCTTCGTGCTGCTGGACCAGCCCCATTTGGTTGTCAGCCAGGCGGCGCTATAGCAGTTTGCGCCGGCCGGAAATCGATTCCGATTTCCGGGCCTATAGGCTACGGTCAGGCCAGCATCAGGAGGCCCATCATGTTCCAGACCTTCGATTCCGCGGGCGACCCTTCCGTCGGCAAGCCGCGCGTGGCGCTGCTGCGTCAGTGGCTGGCCGCAAATGGCCTCGACGGTTTCATCGTTCCGCGTGCGGACGAGCATCAAGGCGAATATGTCGCCGATCGTTCGGCACGGCTGAAATGGCTGACCGGCTTCAGCGGCTCGGCCGGTGTCGCCATCGTTTTGCGCGACCGCGCCTTCGTCTTTGTCGACGGACGCTACACACTGCAGGTGCGCAACGAGGTCGATCTCGACATCTTTTCGATCGAAAGCCTGGTCGACAACCCGCCCGCCGTCTGGCTCAAGGACAATATCGGCAAGGGCGCGCGGCTGGGCTTCGATCCATGGCTGCACACAATCGGCGAGGTCAAGGCGTTGCAGGCCTCGGCCGACAAGACCGGCGCCGTTCTGGTGCCCCTCGACAGGAACCCGATCGACATCATCTGGAAGGATCAGCCCGCCGCGCCGGTGGCCCCGGTCGAACTGCACCCGATCGGCTTTGCCGGCGAGCTCGCCAAGGACAAGCTGGCGCGGCTGGCGACGGCGATCGGCAAGGACGGCGCCACCCATGCGGTGCTGACCGACCCCTCCTCCATCGCCTGGGCCTTCAACATCCGTGGCGGTGACGTGCCGCACACGCCGCTGGCGCTCGGCTTCGCCATCCTCGCCGCCGACGGATCGCACCAGCTGTTCATGGACAAGCGCAAATTCCCGCGCCAGGTCGCGGCCTATCTCACCCAGCTCGCCGATCTGCATGAGCCCGGCGAATTCGAAGCGGCGATCGCAGCGTTTGCCAAGGGCGGCGCGAAGATCGCGCTCGACCCGGTGCTGGCGGCCGACCGGCTGCGCATGCTGGTCGAGGACAATGGCGGCACCGTGGTTGCCGGCCCCGACCCGGCTCGCATCCCGCGCGCCACCAAGAACCAGGCCGAGATCAACGGCTCGCGCGCCGCGCATCGCCGCGACGGTGCGGCGGTGGCGAAGCTTCTGTGCTGGCTGGAGCGGCAAAAGCCCGGCTCGCTCGACGAGATCGCGGTCGTCACCAGGCTAGAGGAGAGCCGCCGGCAGACCGGCGAGGAAACGCAGATGCCGCTGCGCGACGTCTCCTTCGACACCATTTCCGGCGCCGGTCCGAACGGCGCCATCATGCATTACCGCGTGTCGCGCGCCACCAGCCGCAAATTGCAGGCCGGCGAGCTGTTCCTGCTCGATTCCGGCGCGCAGTATCAGGATGGCACCACCGACATCACCCGCACCGTGCCGATCGGCCAGCCGACCGAAGAAATGCGCGAACGCTTCACGCTGGTGCTGAAAGGCATGATCGGCATTTCCAGGCTGCGCTTTCCTGCCGGCACGCGCGGCTCCGAGATCGACGCCGTCGCCCGCATGGCGCTGTGGAAGCATGGCTGCGACTTCGCCCATGGCACCGGCCATGGCGTCGGCTCGTATCTCGCCGTGCATGAGGGCCCGCAGCGCATTGCCCGCACCGGCACCGAAAAGCTGCTCGAAGGCATGATGCTGTCCAACGAGCCCGGCTACTACAAGGAAGGTTCTTACGGCATCCGCATCGAGAACCTGATCCTGGTGACGCCGGCCGAACAGATCGAGGGCGGCGACATCGCCATGCACGGTTTCGAGACGCTGACGCTGGCGCCGATCGACGTCAGGCTGGTGCGGTCAGACCTGCTGACGCGCGAGGAGCTGCATTGGCTCGACGGCTACCATGCCTGGGTGCTGGCCGAGATCGGACCGATGCTCGACGGCGAAACGCTGGCCTGGCTGGAGAAGGCGACAGCGCCTTTGCCGCACGACGCCAAGATTTGAGGTGAGCTTCTTTCTCCCCGTTTACGGGGGTGAGGCGTGGTCCGCGCAACGGACGAAAAGCCAACTGTTTGGCTTTTCGAACAACGAACGCCCGGAGCGACAGCGGAGGGCATGCCCGGCAGGGCAATGAGGGGCAGCGCCAACGTTCGAAAACGGTCGCGCCCGCAGGATTATCCGACGAACTGCCGCGCCAGGATCAGCATCGCCGCCCCCGCCAGAAACATCGACATCAGCCCGCCGCGCAGTGAAACCACGGCCGTGACGGCCAGTGCTGCCCATTCCGCCGGTCCGGCATTCAACAGCTCCGGCGCCACCAGCGTCGTCAGCACCGCCGCCGGCACGGCGTTGAGGCCGGCCTCGACGCGCGGATGGATGTTTTCGAAGCGGGAGATGACCAGATGTCCGCCGATGCGCGTCAGATAGGTGGCGACAGCGCCGGCGATGATGATCCAGAAAGTCGTGCTCATGGCCGTTCTCCCACGCCGCTATGATGCGGCGGCAGGATGACGGCGAGCAGCACTCCGGCAATGGCGCCGATCGAGACGTGCCAGGGCGAGCCGACCGTCTTGTAGGCGACGATCGAGGCACAGGCACTGGCGATGACCACCGGCAGCCACAGCGGCCGCTTGCGGAAGCCCATCACCAGGCCAAGAAAGTAGATCGGCAACAGGAAATCGATGCCCAGCGCGTGGGTGTCGGGGATGAGCTTGCCGAACACCGCGCCGAGCGCGCTTTCGATCACCCAGAACACATAGACCGGCAGGCCGAGCCCCAGATACCAGGCGAAGCCGACGGTCTGGCCGGATTGCGCCCTCGCCTCAGCCACCGCGAACTGCGGATCGGTGAGGATGAAGTAGCCGAGTGCCTGTTGGATGACCGGCCAGTGCGCGATGCGCCGGCCGATGCCGGCGGAGTAGAGCACATGACGGAAGTTGACCGCGAAGATCGACAGCACGATCAGCCACGGCGCGACATGCTGTCCAAACAACTGGATGCCGACCATCTGGCTGGCGCCGCCGAACACCAGCGCGCTCATCAGGAAAGCCTCGAACACCGAGAAGCCCTGATCGACGGCAAGCGCCCCGAACAGCACAGCGAACGGCGCCGACGCCACCACGACAGGCATGGAGAGCCGCACGCCTTGCCAGAAGTCGCTTCTGCCGCTGCTCTCTGAGATCACGTCCGTCGCCATCGGCCACTCCTGCTGCATGTCGCCCAAAAGTGCGTGGGATTTGGGATAACGACATGCACAACAACAAGGGAGTGGCGGTATGTAGGTGGCATACCTTGCCTTGTCACACGAATTCGCTTGAGCCAAACGATCAGCGGAAATGATCGTCGCCGCGCTTGAGTTGGGGCTTAGTCCTTCGCGATTTTGCCCTCGATGGCCCTGCCCCAGTCGAGCAGCGGCTTGGCGCGCAAGGCGAAATCGACGAGCTCCTCGACCAGTTCCGGCCCATGAATATCCGCCGGATCGATCGCATGCCGAACGGCAAAATGCCGGTTGCGGATAGCGGCGACAAGGTCCTCGTCGGTGACATGCTCGAAGCCGCGCGGCGTACGCTTCATGCGATCCTCGGCGTCGAGCTCGAGGCCGTTCTTCTTCAACGCCTTCACCATGGCGCGAAACCTGTCGGGCCACACCTCGATGGCCCGCCGCATCGCCAGCAGCAACGCTGCCTCCGGCTGCCACCAGGCGACGCCGGCAAAGCAGCCCTCGAGTCCGATATGGATGTAGAACACGCCCTGCACGGCCTTGCTGCCATCCGGCGACAGGATCGCCGAGACGTGCCGGTTGTACGGCCGTTTGTCCTTGGCGAATCGCACATCACGATTGATGCGGAACAGCGACTTCTTGCGGTCACCGCGCAGACCGAGCCCCGCCTCTGCAAAGCGCTGCGTCAGCGTGTCGACGAGATCGCCAAGGGGATCGCGCAATTCCTGTTCGAACAGGTCGCGGTTCTCCAAAAACCATTCCCGGCTCTGGTGGAAGTCCAGCGCCTTCAGGAATGGAATGGCTTTTGGGCCGAAGCCTTTGAATGCCATCACGCCTTGCCGACCCGCTGCAGCCAGGTGTCCTCGTCGATGACTTCGACGCCGAGTTCACTGGCAAGCTTGAGCTTGGAGCCGGCACCAGGTCCGGCCACCAGCAGGTCGGTCTTGGCCGAAACCGAACCGGCAACCTTGGCGCCGAGACGCTCGGCCATCGCCTTGGCTTCGGAGCGTGTCATCTTCTCCAGCGAGCCGGTGAAGACGATGGTTTTGCCGGCAACCTCGCTGTCAGCAGAGACGGTGACGATATAAGGCTTCGGCTTGACCTCTCCGAGTAGCTTGTCGAGCACGTCGTCATTGCGCTCATTGCCGAAGAAATCACGCAGCGCATCGATCACCGTGTCGCCAATGCCGTTGACCGATGGGAAGACGGTGTGCGGATCCTCGGCCGCCGCTGTCTCCTTGCCGACACGGATCAGCTCCTCGATGGTGGAAAAGGTTTTGGCAAGCACGGCGGCCGTCGTCTCGCCGATATGGCGGATGCCGAGTGCGAAGATGAAGCGATCGAGTTCCGGCTCGCGGCGCGAATCGATGGCGGCAAACAGCTTGTCGAGGCCCTCATAGTTGCGGTCCTCGACACTGCGCACATTCTTGCGCGTCTTGCCGGATGCCGCCTCGCGCTGTCTGGCCTGCTCCTCGCGCCGCTCGGCCAGCGCCTTGGTGACGGCGGGACGACGATCCCTGAGCGTGAAAATATCGGCGGCCGTCTTGATCAGCCCGGCATTGAAGAAGGTGTCGATGTTTTCGGCGCCCAGACCCTCGATATCGAGCGCCCCGCGCGAAACGAAATGGCGCAACCGTTCCACGGCCTGAGCGGCGCAGATCAGCTCGCCGGTGCAGCGCCGGCGGGAGTCTTCCTTGCCGGTCTTCTCATTGATTTCGCGCGTGGCCGGTGAACCGCAAACCGGACAGGTATGCGGGAATTCGTAAGGCACGGCATCGGCCGGACGCTTGTCGACGACGACGCTGACGATCTGCGGGATGACATCCCCTGCCCGCTGGATCACCACCGTATCGCCGATGCGCACGTCTATGCCGTCGCGGATCGGCAGGCCGTTGCTGTCGAAGCCCTTGATGTAGTCCTCATTGTGCAGCGTCACGTTCTCGACCACCACACCGCCGACGGTGACGGGCGCAAGCCGCGCGACCGGGGCCAGCGTGCCGGTGCGGCCGACCTGGATGTCGATCTTCTGCACGGTTGTCATTGCCTGTTCGGCCGGGAATTTGTGCGCAACCGCCCAGCGCGGCTCGCCGGTGACGAAACCCCAGCGGCGCTGCAGCTCCAGCTGGTCCACCTTGTAGACGACGCCGTCTATGTCATAGCCAAGCGAAGAGCGCTGCTCCTCGATCAGATGGTAGTGGGCGACCAGTTCCTCGGCCGACTTCGCCCGCACCATCAAAGGGCTGATCTTGAAGCCCCAATCGGCGAATTTTTGCACCGCACCGTACTGCGTCGGGGCAGGATCTGCTGTCGTGAAGCCCCAGGCATAGGCGAAGAATTTGAGGTTGCGGCTGGCGGTGACGGAGGCGTCCTTCTGGCGCAGCGATCCGGCAGCCGTGTTGCGCGGATTGACGTAATCCTGACCGCCGGCGGCGGCCGAGCGTGCTTTCAGCGCCTCGAATTCCGCGTAGGTCATGTAGACCTCGCCACGTATCTCGATGGTGTCGGGCCAGCCCGAGCCTTTCAGCTTCGCGGGGATGTCGGCGATGGTTCTCAGATTGGCGGTGATGTCCTCGCCGACAGCACCGTCGCCGCGCGTTGCGCCCTGCACGAACACACCGTTCTCATAGCGCAGCGATGCCGACAGCCCGTCTATCTTCGGCTCGGCGGTGAAGGCAATGTCGAGATCCTTGTCGCGGTCGAAGAAGCGCCGGCCGCGGTCGATGAAATCGGTGACGTCCTCGTCGGTATAGGCCTTGGCGAGGCTGAGCATCGGCACCGCGTGACGTACCTTGGTGAAGCCTTCCGCCGGTGCGGCACCCACCCTGAGCGAGGGCGAATCCTCGCGCACCAGGCCGGGAAAGCGCTCTTCGATGGCAAGGTTGCGCCGCCGCAGCGCATCGTACTCTGCGTCCGTGATCGTCGGCGCGTCCTCGGTATGGTAGCGCCGGTCGTGCCCGGCGATCTCCTCGGCCAGAAGCTGGAGTTCGACTTCAGCCTCGCTTTCGCTGAGCGAATCAACTGGTTTTTCGGACATGCGCTATTTCCTCAACGATGGTGCGCCACAATAGATCATGATTTCGAGAAAATCATTCCTGAACAGCGGGATGCAGCCATATGCTGACTCGTTGTCGGATGGCTGCGACCGCAGTGCGAAGCGCGATCGGACGTCTAGGGATTGGATGCAGGGACCGTGCATCTTTGGGGCGGGTCGCGCCGTAGCGTCCGAAGGCAAACCCAAAGATGCCATTGAGGACGCGGCGGCGCCATACACGCCGTAAGTCCGCACGCTTATTCCGTTTCAAGAGATCCCTGCAGGAACATCGTATCATAGTCACCATACAGGCTGACTGTTGTCCCGTTGAGTGCCACGGGCCAGCAATCGAACCGTGGATGAAATTTGTCCCAGCCACGGTAGAGTTTGGCGTTGTCGACCCACCATCTGCCAGAATAGGCCTGTTTGCGGTCGCTACCCTTTTGCAGGGATGCTGTACCGTCGGAATCAAAATGCATGAAGTATGGCCCGTCAGGGGCCGCATCGGCGTAGCGCAGCGTCTTTCCAGACAGCGTGGCTTTCAGGATTTCGCCCGAGGCCAGGCTACTCGCGGCAGCAGAGGTGTCGGGGCCTATGCCGTCGACCCCCGCTGCTGACAGTATGAGCCACAGCAAGCGCCCGATCTGAGCGTCGCTCACCCAGGGCCAACGCTCACGTTCCATGTCAACCGTATGCGCGATCACAATATCCTGGGCTGGAATAACGAAAAGGTACTGCGAGCCGAAACCCAGAGCATAGAACGTTCCTGTCGGTAAAGTGACCGTAGGAGCCCAGTCGCTAGCAAAGCCCGACCACCACGTATAACCATATCCGCGACCCGCAAAAATCTGATTGTGCGGCTTCGCCCACGGCTTGACGCTCTCCTGAACCCAACTCCTGGACACGATCTGCTGGTCGTTCCAACGGCCATGGCGCAGATAGAGCAGGCCCACACGCGCCAGGTCGCGCGCACTGAGACGAAAGCCGTAATGCCGATGATTTGAAACCTTGGTCTCGCCGTAGTAGCAGTCTTCCAGGCTGAAATCCTGCATGCCAATGCGATCGGCAATGCGTTGCTTGAACGCCATGAAGATGTCCGTTCCGGTCACCTTCTCGTAGATGGAGCCGGCGGCGTTGAAGCCCCAATTGTTATAGTACCAGAACTCGCCAGGTACGTGGCTGCCACGCAGTGGTCGTTGCGCAGCCACGGCCGGTGGCTCCAAGTCGATCGGGTGGTAAATTCCCGAGCGTGATGTCAGGAGATCGGCAAGCGTGGCCTGCATTTCGCGGGGCGTTAAGCCGGGCGCCTTGTCATCGATGCCAAGGTCGGCAAGCGTGTCGGAAAGCTTGACTTGTGCCTCTGCGATGGCAATCCCAAACAAAGCACTGAGCAAGCTCTTGCGTATCGATGCGACATCCAGCCTGCGGCGTGTGTCACCCCACTCAGCAACCACGTGTCCATGATGGACGATGATGACCGCGCTGGAACCGCTGCTCGCGGAGTAGTTCCGCGCCTTGTCGAGAAGATCAGTGGACCATCCTGCCACCTTTGGGTCGTGAAATTCCCACTGATCCGAGGGGTGCATGTGCTGGGTGACCTCAACTCCTGACCTGTCACGACGCCACAGCGCTGAACTAGGATGTCATCTATCCGGCGAGCCTCGTCCTATGCCGCGTTTGTATTTTCACGCAGCAGCCGCTCGGCGGCGGCGCGCGCCTCGTCAGTGATCGTCGCACCGGCCAGCATGCGGGCGATCTCTTCCTGCCGCGCCGTCCTGTCCATCTCGGCAATGCCGGTCGCCACGCGGTCGGTGCTGCCCGATTTGGAGATTAGGAAATGCGTCGCCGCGCGCGCCGCCACCTGCGGCGCATGGGTGACCGACAGCACCTGCACCCGCTTCGACAGCCGCGCCAGCCTCTGGCCGATGGCGTCCGCCACGGCGCCACCCACGCCAGTGTCGATTTCGTCGAAAACCAGTGTCGGCGCCGAGCCACGGTCGGCCAGCGCCACCTTCAGCGCCAGCAGGAAGCGTGACAGCTCGCCGCCGGACGCCACCTTCATCATCGGCCCAGGCCGCGTGCCGGGATTGGTGCGCACCCAGAACTCGATCTGGTCGATGCCCTCTTCCATGCGGGTCTCGGCCTCGCTCTTCATCTCGACGATGAAGGCGGCGCGTTCGAGCTTCAGCGCCGGCAATTCGGCCATCACGGCCTTGGTCAGGCCGACGGCCGCCGCGTGGCGAAGCGAGGAAAGCTGTGCGGCACCGGTATCATAGGCCTCGCGCGCAGCTGTGGCCTGCTTTTCCAATCCGTGCAGGCGCCCCTCGCCGGCGTCGAGATCGGCGAGATCGGCAACCATCGTGTCGCGCAATTGCGCCAGATCGTCGACGGCGACGCTGTGCTTGCGTGAGGCGGCGCGCAGCGAAAACAGCCGCTCTTCCGCTTTCTCCAGCCGCTGTGGATCATACTCTGTGGCGCGCAGTGCCGCCTCGACACCGGATTGCGCCGCGTCGAGCGACAACATCGCCTCGTCCAGCGACTTGACCACATCCTCGAGCAGGCCGGGCGCCTCAGTCGCCTTGCGCTGCAGCCGTCGCAGCAGACTGGCCAGTTGCGGCAAGGGCGACGACGGGCCGGACAGCACATCCTGCGCATCATGGATTTCGGAAGCGATCTTTTCGGCGCGCATCATATGGGCGCGCAGTTCGGCAAGTTCCGTTTCCTCGCCGGGCTGCGGATCGAGCTTGGTCAGTTCCGCCACCGCAGCCCGCAGATAGTCGGCCTCGCGCGCAGCGGCCGCCACTTTGGCGCGGTGGCGCGTAAGCTCCTGCTCGCAGCCGCGCCAGTGCCGCCAGGCCTCGCCGGTCGAGCGAACGGCGCCAAGATGGCCGCCAAAGGCGTCGAGCACGTCGCGGTGAGCGCCGGGATCGACCAAAGCGCGCTCGTCGTGCTGGCCGTGGATCTCGACCAGCGCACGGCCGACATCGCGCATCAGGGTGACGCTGGATGGCTGGTCGTTGACGAAGACACGGGTGCGGCCGTCCGCCGTCTGCACGCGGCGCAGGATGATGTCGCCATCATCCTCGATGGCATTTTCGACAAGCAGCGCTCGCACCGGATGGTTGCGTGGCACGTCGAACACGGCAATGACCTGGCCCTGTGCCGCGCCATGGCGCACCAAAGAGGCGTCGCCGCGCGCGCCGAGCGCCAGCGACAAGGCATCGAGCAGGATGGATTTGCCAGCGCCGGTCTCGCCGGTCAGCACGGAAAGGCCGGGCTGGAAGTCGATATCCAGCTTCTCGATCAGGACGATATCGCGGATCGACAGTCTGGAAAGCATCAGAACCCGGACCTCAGGCAATTCCAGGAAAAGTGCTTAGCGGTTTTCCACCGGAATTGCGTAGAACAAAAAGCCAGAGCAATTCCAGGAAAAGTGTGAACGGTTTTCCCACAGGAATTGCGTCAACAAGAGATAGAACGGTTCAGCGCTTCAATCAAACCACTGAACCGCTATGGAGCGGCACGCGACCAATCGGAGTCGCAGCGCCGCACTATCTTTTTGTTTCAGCGTCGGATCAATCCGAAAAAGCGCGTCGCTGCGACGCGCCTTAGGGGTCACGCACCGGTGATCAGCTTGCCAGCCTTGGATATCCACGATCCGGCATTTTCGCGCGGCGCCAGCCCGTTGCTCTGCAGGAGCTTGTAGGAATCCTTGTACCATGGGCTGTCGGGATAGTTGGTGCCGAGCACCGCGGCGGCCGTCTGGGCCTCAGAGGTCAGCCCCAGCGCGTAATAGCTTTCGGTGAGGCGGGCCAGAGCTTCCTCGACATGGCGCGTGTTGGAATAGTTCTCTACCACGTTGCGGAAACGCTTGACGGCGGCGATGTACTCGCGGCGCTCCAGATAATAGCGGCCGATCTGCATTTCCTTGCCGGCGAGCTGGTCGTTGGCGAAGCGGATCTTCTGCTTGGCGTCGTCGACATATTCCGACGTCGGCCAGCGCGTCACCAGATCCTGCATCGTCTGCAAGGTCTGGCGTGCTTCCTTCTGATCCTGCGTCACATCCTTGATCTGGCGATAGTAGCTCAGACCGATGATGTACTGCGCATAGGCGGCGTCATCCGTGGACGGGTAAAGCGCTAGATAGCGCTTGGCAGACGAGATCGCATCGTCGTAGCTGCCCTTTCGATAGTCGGCGAACGCGCCCATCACCATCGATTTACGGGCCCATTCCGAATAGGGATGCTGGCGGTCGACGGCGTCGAACTTTTTGCTCGCCTCGTCCAGGCGGCCAGCATTCAGATTGGCGAGGCCCTCATTGTAGAGAACGTCGGCCGGCTCGGTCTGGTCGACATATTTCGACAGGTCGATGTCTTTCTCCGGCGACGACATGCAAGCCGACAGAAAGAGCGATGGAACAACCAGCGAAAGCGCCAGGATAACAGACCGCTGGGGCGCCTTCGATTGACCGGCTCGCGTGAAGAACATGATTGGATTGCGCCCTTTCGGCGTTATTTTAATGCCTCTTGCATGCTGTTGTCCCAAAACTGGTCCCCACTTTTGAGCGACATGCACTAATCGACGGCAGCAGCCATAAACCATAACCGCCTTGCCCGGCAACGCTATGTCTAGCCAATCGCACATTTTTGTGGCGGTCGGACAGAGCCGGAGAATCCATGCAATTTCACTGGATGGTGGTGCATTGATGCCACACCTGCCATCCCGCATGGAATCCGAAAAACGTTAAGGAATCAGATCATCCAGGGCGCGTAGAGCGGCGCATTGACGGCGCTCATCTCTGCTGTCGCGGCGTGTCGTTTCGACGATCTCGAACGCCGTGCGGTCCGACAGCAGGCGCCGCAGCGCCGCGGCGTTCATCCTGTGGCCACCGCGATAGGAGCGGAAGCAGCCGATGAAACGGGCTCCGGCCAGCGCCAGGTCGCCCATGGCGTCCAGCGTCTTGTGGCGCACGAATTCGTTGGGATAGCGCAGGCCGCCCATGTTGATGACGCGATTGTCGTCCCCGATCACCAGCGAATTTTCCAGCGAGGATCCCAGCGCATAGCCGGCGGCCCACAGCCGCTCGACATCCTTCATGAAGCCGAAGGTGCGCGCCCGCGCGATGTCACGGCGGAAAATATCGGCATTGAGGTCGGACGCAAACAGCTGGCGGCCGATTGCCGGGCTTTCGAAATCGATCTCGATCTCGAAACGGGTACCGTCATAAGGCCTGAACTCCGCCCACGAGGCGCCGTTTTCGATACGGACCGGCTTGATGACCCTGATGTAGCGGCGCTTGACCGACAGCGTCTCGATGCCCGCCTGATCGATGGCTTCCACGAACGCCATGGCGCTGCCATCGAAGATCGGAACTTCGGAACCGTCGATCTCGATAAGGACATTGTCGATGCCGAGCCCGAACAGCGCGGCCATGATGTGTTCGACCGTGGCGATGTGCTCGCCTGCGGGATCGCCAAGCATGGTGCACAGATCGGTGGCGCCGACCTCGGCAACCAGGGCGCGGAACTCACGGCCTTGCCCTGCTCCGTTGACAAGCTGGAACACGATGCCGGTATCGGCATCCGCCGGCAGGAAACTGATGGAAACTTCTTTGCCGCTGTGAACGCCGGTGCCTGTAAGCGACGCGCGCGTCTTCACTGTCGTCTGATAGTCGTGCAAGACAATCCCCATAAGCCCGAAATGCCTAGGTCCGCTTCTCCAGCCCGAGGGCGCGGCTCTTGTTAAATCGGCAGGCAGGGTCACTTCCCCCGAAATCCCGGCACACCGACTATGGTAGGC
>NZ_JBFUGJ010000042.1:0-29478 GCF_056402975.1 Mesorhizobium sp. P3_A9
TCATCGAGCCTGCCGACGACAAGATCGCCTTGCTGACGGTCTATGTCGGTCCGCTCGGCCAGGACTTGTTTACGGCCTTCGGCCTGCCGCTTGTCTGGCCTAATCCTCGTCAGTAGCCGCGCCCGCGGCCGGCGCCATCAGCAGCACGGCGGCGCCRAGAAKGGCGGCGAYGAAGGAGCCGGCGAGGATGCCGACCTTGACCGCRTCCTGCAGKGCSACATCGYTGGCGAAGGCGAGCAGGCCGATGAACAGGCTCATGGTGAAGCCGATGCCGCAGAGCAGCGAGATGCCGACCATGTGCGACCAGCCGGCATGAGCCGGCAGGTCGGCCAGGCCGAGCCGGATTGCAAGTGCGGAGGAGCCGAACACGCCGACCAGCTTGCCGACCACGAGGCCGGCGGCGACGCCCAGCGTCAACGGCTCGATCAGCGCGCCGAAGCTCAGGCCGGCGAGCGAAACGCCGGCATTGGCAAAGCCGAAGATCGGAATGACGAAGAACGGCACGATCTTGTGCAGGCCATGCTCGAGCCGGTGCAGCGGCGAGTGGTCGAGGTCGTGGCCAATCCCGGCGGAGCGTTCGAGCGGAATGGTCAGCGCCAGCGCGACACCGGCAAGCGTGGCATGGACGCCCGATTTCAGCACCAAGACCCACAGGATGGCGCCAAGCACGAGATAGGGCACCAATGTCATCACCCGCATGCGGTTGAGCACGATGAGCACCGCAATGACGGCGAAGGCGGCGCCGAGATAGGCCAGCGACAGGCCGCTGGTGTAAAAGATGGCGATGATGATGACGGCGCCGAGGTCGTCGATGATGGCAAGCGCGGTCAGAAAAACCTTTAGCGAAGCCGGCACGCGACTGCCGAGCAGCGACAGCACTCCAAGCGCGAAGGCGATGTCGGTGGCGGTCGGGATCGCCCAGCCGGATAAGGCCGGCCCATTGTTGCGGTTGATCAAGACATAGACCAGCGCCGGAACCACCATGCCGCCGGCCGCCGCGACACCGGGCAGGACCCGGCGCGGCCAGGTCGAAAGCTGGCCGTCCAGCATCTCGCGCTTGATCTCCAGCCCGACGAGCAGGAAGAACACCGCCATCAGCCCGTCATTGACCCAGTGCGAGACGCTGAGCGGGCCGAGATAGGCATGGAGAACGGAGAAATAGGTYTCGGMSAGCGGCGAATTGGCRACGATCAGCGCMASYGCCGCCGCCACCATCAGGATGATGCCGCCSGCCGCYTCGCYRTCGAGRAATTCGCGGAAGACGGAAACCGGCCGCTGTTTCAGATCCTGCATGTCGCCTCCGCTGCTCGGTCTCAGCGCGGCGCGCGCTTGGCCAGGATCCGCTGCAGCGTGCGGCGGTGCATGTTGAGCCGGCGCGCGGTTTCGGAGACGTTGCGCTCGCACATTTCGTAGACGCGCTGGATGTGCTCCCAGCGCACGCGGTCGGCCGACATCGGGTTTTCCGGCGGTGCGGCGCGCTCGCCCGAGGTGCGGGTCAGTGCGGCGAAGATGTCGTCGGCATCGGCCGGCTTCGACAGATAGTCGACGGCGCCGAGCTTCACCGCGGTCACCGCGGTGGCGATGTTGCCATAGCCGGTCAGGATGATGGTGCGGGAGTCCTCGCGCTTCTCGCGAATGGCGGCGACGACGTCGAGGCCGTTGCCGTCACCAAGCCGCATGTCGACCACGGCATAGGCCGGCGGGTTGGCGCGGGCCTTGCCCACAGCCTCCTCGACGCTCTCGGCGGTCTCGACCACGAARCCCCTGGTTTCCATGGCGCGGGCMAGRCGMGTGAGRAAYGGCTTGTCGTCRTCGACGATCAGMAGCGAGGTGTCCTCGCCYTCAACCATTGCRCCAATWKTYTCRTCGCCTGTCATCGTCTCGAAAWTCCTGCTGCCTTAATTTTACGCAGATATAGTTTTGCGCCGCTATTGTCCAATTTACGCAATGTCAAACATCGTGGCCGGGGCGGTTTCCGGGTTCAGGAAGACCGTTCTCGGCCACGAAATCTGCACCACGGCGCCCTCGCCCAGGCCGCTCGAATTGCGGAAATCGAGCGTGGCGCCCGAGCGTTCGAGCAGCGTCTTGGCAATGAACAGGCCAAGCCCCAGGCCGCCGCCGGCTTCATTGCCCTGGCGCGTCGACATATAGGGCTCGCCGATGCGGTCGATGATCTCGGGCGGAAAACCAGGCCCGTCGTCGATAATCGAGAAGGTCACGGCCGCCTCGTCCCAGCTCCAGCGCACGGTGACGCTCTTGCGGGCGAAATCGACGGCGTTCTCGACCAGATTGCCAAGTCCATAGATGACGCCCGGATTGCGGCGCCCGACCGGTTCCGGCCCGATGCGCTCGCCCGCGCGAAGCTTGATCGAGATGCCGAAGTCGCGATGCGGCGCGGTGACCTCCTCGACCAGCGAGGTCAGCGGCAAGCGGGACAGATGCGCCTCGCCCTCCGACGACAAGCTGGTCAGGCGTTTGAGGATTTCGCGGCAGCGTTCGCTTTGCGAGCGCAGCAACTTCACGTCCTCGCCGTATTTCGGATCGCTGCCAAGCGCCTTTTCCATTTCCTTGGCGACGAGCGTGATGGTGGCAAGCGGCGTGCCAAGCTCGTGCGCCGCCGCCGCCGCCAGGCCGTCGAGCGCCGAAAGGTGCTGTTCGCGCTGCAGCACCAGTTCGGTGGCGGCAAGCGCATTGGCCAGAAGCCGCGCTTCGGCCGCCACCCGGAAGGCATAGATGGCCGTGAAGGCGATCGAGGAGAGCACCGCCATCCACATGCCGGCGACATAGATGAAGGGCATCGCCAGCGGCGCGCCTTCATACCAGGGCAATGGCAGATGGATGAACACCAGCAAGGTCGCCGCTATCATCACCAGCCCGCCGAGAATGGAGGTCAGGCGCAGCGGCAGCGACGTCGCCGAAATGACGACGGGCACGGTCATCAGCAGCGAAAACGGATTGGTCAGACCGCCGGTCATGTAGAGCAGGCCGGCAAGCTGCAGGCTGTCGAAGATCAGGATGCCGAAGGCGGCGAACGGGGTGAGCCGGTGCGCGGCCGGAAAGCGGAAAGCCAGGAACAGGTTCATCCAGGCCGAACAGGCGATCAGAGCGAAGCACAGGCTGACCGGCAGCGGGAATTTCAGGCCATAGGCGACGACGAGCACCGTTACGCTCTGGCCGACAATGGCCAGCCAGCGCAGCCGGATCAGCGTGTTGAGGCGCAGTCTCTGGCTCTGCTGGAAATCGGGGGAACGCAAAACGTTGATCATGGCCATGGATTACAGCTGCAAAGCGCCCAAGGCTAGGTCCCGCGCGGTTTTGCGCGAGCGGTGGCCTGGGCAAGCAGGGGGTTTTCCGGCCAGACATGCTTGGGATAGCGGCCGCGCATGTCGGCGCGTACATCTGCCCAGGAGCCGCGCCAGAAGCCGGGCAGGTCGCGCGTGGTCTGGATCGGCCGGTGCGCCGGCGACAACAGTTCGAGCGTCAGCGGCACCGTGCCATTGGCGATCGAGGGATGGCGGTCGAGCCCGAACAGCTCCTGCACGCGAACCGCCAGCACCGGCCATTCGCCGTCATAGCGGATCGGCACGTGGCTGCCCGACGGGGCGTCGAAATGGGTCGGCGCCAGCGCATCGACCTTACGCTGCAGATCGTGCGGCACGAGCGAGGCCATGCTGGCCGAGACAATGCCGGGATCGATGGCGGCAAACGAAGCCGCACCCGACAAGAAGGGCAGCAGCCAGTCGTCGAGGCGCTCAATAAGGACGGCATCCGACATATCGGGCCACGGCGACCCAAGGCCACGATGCAGCCAGGAGAGCCGCTGGCGCAGCGTCTCGGCCTCCTTGCTCCAGGTCAGCAGCGACAGCCCGTGWTSSCGCAAGGCGTCAAGGATGGCGCGGTCGGCCTCGGCGCCGGAAGGCGCCGGCAGCATGCGTTCAGCGAGCGTGATGGCGCCGAGGCGCACGGTTTCACGCACGCGCACGGCGCGGCGCTCGCGGTCGAAGCTCGTTTGCCGGCGTGTTTCGATCCGGTCGGCCAGCGTGGCGCGGATGTCGTCCTCGCCGATGGCCGCGGCGGCCGCTATGCGGGCATTCTGCGCCTTGCCCTGCAGGTCGGCGACGACCAGAAACGGCTCGCCCGCCAGCGGGTCGCCGGCATCGAGCATAGCGCCGGAACCATTGGCCAGCACGAAGCGCCCGCGCTCGCCACGTGCCTTAGCGACGCGATCCGGCCAGGCGTGGATGAGCAAAGGACCGGCAGGTACAGCTTCGCTGTTTTTTGTGCCGCCCACCTGCCTTGCCAGCCTCTCAGCCAATTGCCGCGCGGCGGTGGCGCGCGGCGATCTTTCCCCGCGAAAGCGCATCAGCCGCCGTTCGAGGTCGGCGCCGTCGCCGCCAAGGCCGCGTTCTGTGAGCAACACGGCGAGCATGGCCGCCTCGAAAGCATGGCCGCTCCTGGCAGCCTCGGCGACCATATGCGCCAGCCGCACCGGCAGCGCGAGCTTGCGCATCGCCATGCCCGCTTCGGTCAGGCGCCCGGCATCGTCGATGGCATGGAGCGCACGCAGCAGCGCCCTTGCCTCGTTGAGGGCCGGGGCCGGCGGCGGATCGAGAAAGGCGAGCGCCGTGGGATCGGCGACGCCGAAGGCGGCGCAGTCGAGCAGCAGGCCGGAGAGATCCGCTTCGAGGATTTCCGGCGGCGTGAAGGCGGGAAGTGCTGATGTCTGCTCGGCGCGCCACAGGCGGACAGCGACGCCCGGTTGCGTGCGTCCGGCGCGGCCGGCACGCTGGTCGGCCGAGGCCCTGCTGACCCGCACGGTTTCCAGCCGCGTCAGGCCACTGGCCGGCTCGAAGCGCGGCAGGCGCGACAGGCCGGAATCGATGACGACACGTACGCCGTCGATGGTGATGGAGGTCTCGGCAATCGAGGTCGCCAGCACCACCTTGCGGCGTCCCGCCGGCGCCGGCTTGATCGCGGCGTCCTGCGCCTTGCCGTCGAGCATGCCATAGAGCGGGACGATGTCGGTGTCGGCGCCGACCTTGCCGGCCAGCCGTTCGGCGGTGCGCTCGATTTCGCGCTGGCCGGGCAGGAAGGCGAGCACGCTGCCGCTCTCGTCGGCAAGGGCGGCGCGGATCGCCTTGGCCATCGCATCCTCGATCGGAACACCGGCCGGACGTTCGTCGTAACGGATGTCTATGGGGAAGGCGCGGCCCTCGCTTTCGATCACCGGCGCGCCCGACAGGAGCTTGGCGACGCGGGCACCGTCGAGCGTCGCCGACATCACCAGCAGACGCAGATCCGGCCGCAGTGCGCCCTGCACGTCGAGCGCCAGGGCCAGACCGAAATCGCCGTCGAGCGAACGCTCGTGAAACTCGTCGAAAATGACCGCCGAAACACCGGGCAGTTCGGGATCGTCGAGGATCATGCGCGCCAGCACGCCCTCGGTGACGACCAATATCCGCGTCTTGGCCGAGGTGCGGTTTTCCATGCGCATGGCGTAGCCGACCGTGGCGCCGGGCTCCTCATCCAGCAATTGCGCCATGCGGCGCGCGGCGGCACGGGCGGCGAGCCGGCGCGGCTCGAGCAGAACGATCTTGCCCGCACCCAGCCACGGCGCATCGAGCAGTGCCAGAGGCACCAGCGTCGTCTTGCCGGCGCCGGGCGGCGCCACCAGCATCGCGCTGTTGCCGGCGCCGAGCGCTGCGCCCAGCGCCGGCAGCACGGCGGATACCGGAAGCTCCGGCAGTGATCTTGTCGTCATCGCGTCCGCATATCAGCGGTCACGGTCACCGTGCAACCGCGCGACCCCTATAGCCTGGTCCGCGAAAACGGGTTCCAGCGCACGGTGCCGAGCCGTACCTCCTCGCGCACCATGGTCAGCAGGCCGGCCCCACCGACGATCGCGAGGCCGACGAGCGACAGCCAGTCGGGGTATTCCTTGAAGAACAGCGCGCCGAGGATCCCCGCCCAGACGATCTGCGAATAATGCGTCGGCGCGATGCGGTTGGCGGGAGCGTATTTGGCGGCGAGCAGCTGCATGAATTGTCCGCCCGCGGTGAAGGCGCCCGCCATCGCCAGCCAGACAAGCTGCATGGCATTCGGCAAGGTGAACGCGGTGGCGGCGGTGCCGACCCCGTTGAACAGCAGGCCATAGCCGACAAGCACGCCGAGCATCGACGTGCGCTTCTCCTGTTGCGCGAGCGACCGCAGCAGGATGACGCTGGTCGCGGCGAGGAAAGCGTTCACGAAGGCGGCCAAATGGCCGAGGTTCAATTCACGAAAACCCGGCCGCACCACCAGCATCACGCCGGCAAAACCGGCAAACACGGCCAACCATCGCCAGGGACCGACCTTTTCCTTCAGGATGACGGTGGACAGGATGGTGACCAGCAAGGGCGCCAGAAAGATCAAAGCGTAGACTTCGGCCAGCGGAATGTGGGTGAAGGCATAGACGCTGAGCACGCCTGACGCGATGCCGGCCCAGGCGCGAGCCTGCACCGCCCATGGCCGCTTCATGCGCCAGAAATCGCGCCAGCGTTCACCCGCCGGGCGAGTGAAGAACAGGAAAAAACCGGCAAACAAGGTGGCGAAGAAGCCGATCTCGAAGACGGTGAACTGTCCGCCCAGGCTCTTGATAACGGCATCGCTGCCCGAATAGCTTGCATAGGCAATCAGGGCGAGCAGAATTCCGTTCGTCACGTTTTTCATTTCCGGGGAGAGAGTGGTTGAAAATACTGGCGCTCGGTGCGCATCCGGACGACATCGAGATCTTCATGTTCGGTACGATGGCCGCCTATGCGGCGCAAGGCGCAGAACTSACTTTTGCCRTRGCCACSGATGGCGCCAGGGGCGGCAAGAGTGATGCCACGGCTCTCGCCCGTGTCCGTCGCGACGAAGCAACGGCCGCTGCGGCGCTGCTAGGTGCTGCGCCACGCTTCCTCGACTTTCCCGATGGCGAGCTGGTCGCCGATGCCGCGCTGATCGGCGCGCTGAAAACGCTGATCCGCGAGACCGGACCGGATCTGGTGATCACGCATGCGCCCAACGACTATCACGCCGACCACCGCGCACTGTCGGACGGCGTGCGCATCGCGGCCTCGTTCGCGGTTCCGGTGCTGCATGCCGACACGATGGGCGGCACCGGATTCTCGCCGACGCACTATGTCGACATATCAGCCTACCGGGATATCAAGACGCAGGCGATCCGCGCGCACCGCTCGCAACGGCCGGAGCAATATGTCGACAGGGCGCGCATTCAGAATGAATTTCGCGCCGGTCAATGCAACGCTGTCCCCGGTTCTCTGGCCGAGGCTTTTCGCTTCGAGCCGACATTTCCCTTCGCCGACATACGCGCCTTGCTGCCGCCCGCGCCGCCGGTCCGGCCGGTGACGCCACAGACCAACGTCATCGGCGAGGCGGACTGAGCGGCTGCCGGAGAACCATCCGGCGGTCATTTCTCAACGATTTCAAGCATGCGTTTCGACATGTTGCGGCGCAGCAACGAATTCGCTTGCGTTGTTTAGTAAAAATTGCATCACTAAACAAATTACTAAACATCTGCCGCGCTCTGGCGCCGCCATGTTTGGGCCTCTGAGGAGAGAGGTTGAGGGCTCTTGAAACCGTCATCCGGGCGCGTTTCGCAAATGGGAGGAAGGCATGAAATCGAGCTTGAAAATGGCGTTGGGACTGGCCTCGGCAGTGGTTGCGTCGACAGCTGTCTCGAACGCCGCGCACGCTGAAGACCTGACACTGTGCTGGGCTGCTTGGGACCCGGCCAACGCGCTTGTCGAACTGTCCAAGGATTTTACCAAGGAAACCGGCATCGGCATGAAATTCGAATTCGTGCCGTGGACCAACTATGCCGATCGCTTCCTCAACGAGCTGAATTCGCACGGCAAATTGTGCGACCTGATCATCGGCGACAGCCAGTGGATCGGCGGCGCGGCCGAGAACGGCCACTACGTCAAGCTGAACGACTTCTTCGACAAGGAGAAGATCAGCATGGACGACTTCGTGCCGGCGACCGTGGTGGGCTATTCGGAATGGCCGAAGAACACGCCCAACTACTGGGCACTGCCGGCCATGGGCGACGTCGTCGGCTGGACCTACCGCAAGGACTGGTTCTCCAAGCCGGAGCTGCAGAAGGAATTCAAGGAAAAGTACGGCTGGGATCTCGGCCCGCCGACGACCTTCGACCAGCTGAAGCAGGTCGCCGAATTCTTCCAGAAGCGGCAGATCGACGGCAAGACCGTCTACGGCGCCTCGATCTACACCGAGCGTGGCTCGGAAGGCATCACCATGGGCGCCATGGACGTGCTCTACAGCTACGGCTTCCAGTACGAGAACCCGAAGAAGCCCTACGAGATGGAAGGCTTCGTCAATTCGGCCGACTCGGTCAAAGGCCTGGAATTCTACAAGTCGCTCTATGATTGCTGCACCCCTCCGGGCGCATCGAACAGCTACATGGGTGAAGGCGTCGATGCCTTCAAATCCGGTCAGGTGGCGATGCACATGAACTTCGCCTTCACCTGGCCAGGCCTGCAGAAGGACGAGAATGTCGGCGGCGACAAGATTGGCTACTTCGTCAATCCCAAGGGTCCCGGCGGCGCCCAGTTCGCGCAGCTCGGCGGCCAGGGTATTTCGGTGGTGTCCTATTCCGACAAGCAGGAATCGGCGCTGAAATACATCAAGTGGTTCGCCAACAAGGACGTRCAGGCCAAGTGGTGGTCGCTCGGYGGYTAYTCCTGCCTCAACGCRGTGGTSAAGGATCCSRRSTTCCCGGCCAGCCAGCCCTACGCGCAGACCTTCCTCGACTCGATGGCCATCGTGAAGGACTTCTGGGCCGAGCCAAGCTACGCGCCGCTGCTGCAGGCGTCGCAGAAGCGCTTCCATGACTATGTCGTCGCCGGCCAGGGCTCTGCCAAGGATGCGCTCGACGGCCTGGTCAAGGACTGGACCCAGGTSTTCCAGGAYGACGGCAAGATGTAACCGGCTCCTCCCGAGCTAGGACCCAGAGCGTCCCGTGCCACCCTTGGCACGGGACGCAGTTCAGATAAATTCCATGACAGAGACGACCCAAGTGACCGAAGCAGGACTTACCATGCTCAATCGGACTGCGGAGAACGTTGCCCGGGCGACCCCGGARCCGTTGGCCCGCAAGGTCCGGGGCATTAGCGACAAGGGCCTCGCCTGGCTGTTCATCTCGCCGACGATCCTATTGCTGCTGGCCATCAACATCTTCCCGCTGTTCTGGGCGATCTATCTGTCGTTCACGAATTACCGGGCCAACCGGCCGAACGAAGTGGTGAAGAATCTCGGCTTTGCCAACTACCAGCGCATTCTCGGCGACCAGGACATCTGGATCGCCATGCAGACGACGGCGCATTTCGTGTTCTGGACCATCCTGCTGCAGACGCTGATCGGCTTCACGCTGGCCTGGCTGATCGACCGGAAGTTCCGCGGCCACGCCTTCTGGACGACGCTGATCCTGGTGCCGATGATGCTGTCGCCGGCGGTGGTCGGCAATTTCTGGCGCTTCCTCTATGAGCCGCAGATCGGCCTGTTCTCTTATGTCATCTCGTTCGTCAGCGGCATTCCACCGACAAGCATCCAGATGCTGTCCAACGTGTCGCTGGCGCCGTGGTCGATCATCATCGTCGACACCTGGATGTGGACRCCTTACGTGATGCTGATCTGCCTGGCCGGACTGCGCTCGATCCCCGAATACATCTATGAGGCGGCCGAGGTCGACCGCGCCTCCAACTGGCGGCAGTTCTGGTCGATCACCCTGCCGATGGCGCTGCCCTTCATCATGCTGGCGGTGCTGTTTCGCGGCATCGAGAACTTCAAGATGTTCGACATGGTCAACCTGCTGACCGGCGGCGGCCCGGGCTCGACCACAGAGGTCGCCTCGATCACGCTGAAGCGGCAGGCGTTCGAGAGCTGGCGCACCGGCTATTCCTCGGCCTTCGCCATCATCCTGTTCGTCGCGGTGTTCGGTCTCGCCAACATCTACGTCAAGGCGCTCAACAAGGTGAAGCAGAGATGAGCCTGACCACAGCCCATTCGGTCGTCGCCCCCTCGACCAACTCGAAGCGCATCGCCGGCGCGATCATCATCGCCTATGCGCTGATCTCGATCGTGCCGCTTTTGTGGATCTTCGCCACCAGCTTCAAGACGCCGCCGGACTCGATCGCCTATCCGCCGAAGCTGCTGTTCCAGCCGAGCCTCGAAGGCTATTGCAATTTGTTCACGACGCGGACGCGGCAAACGCCGGAATACATCAACTCGCTAGGACCGGCGACCGGCTTCTGCGACGAAACCACGCGCAAGCGCAACATGGTGATCGCCGGCCCGTCCAACTTCCTGCCGCGCTTTGTCAACTCGCTGATCATCGCCTTCGGCTCGACCTTCTGCGCGGTCTTCCTCGGCACGCTGTCGGCTTATGGYTTCTCGCGCTTCAAGGTGCCGCTCGCCGACGACCTGCTGTTCTTCATCCTGTCGACGCGCTTCATGCCGCCGATCGCGGTCGCSATTCCTATCTACCTGATGTACCGCGAGCTYGGCCTSTCGGACACCGCGCTCGGCATGATCCTGCTCTACACSGCGGTCAACGTSTCRCTSGCRGTGTGGCTGCTGAAGGGCTTCATCGACGAGATCCCGCGCGAATATGARGAAGCGGCGATGATCGACGGCTAYACGCGGCTGCAGGCRTTCTGGCGCACSGTCYTGCCGCARGCGACSACCGGCATAGCCGCGACCGCCATCTTCTGCCTGATCTTCGCCTGGAACGAGTATGCTTTCGCGGCGCTCCTGACCTCGGGCACGGCGCAGACGGCGCCACCGTTCATCCCGACCATTATCGGCGAAGGCGGCCAGGATTGGCCGGCGGTTGCGGCCGGCACGACGATCTTCCTGGTGCCGATCCTGGTTTTCACCATCCTGCTTCGCAAGCAATTGCTGCGCGGCATCACCTTCGGTGCGGTGCGCAAATGAGCATGACCAAGCCCGTGAAACGCAAATCGCGCTGGCCGGTCTGGGCCAGGCGCGGCCTGATGGAAAACATCGCGACGGCGCTGATCGCCATCGGCTTCCTGATGCTGTTCCAACCCTTCGCGCTGTCGCTCTACACCTACTCCTTCATCACCATGCTTGCCGGCACCGTGATGTTCATCATCGTCWCGAAATTCCCGGAATAGACATGGCCGAAATCCGCGTTCAGCACCTGAGAAAGGCCTTCGGCGATTTCGTCGCCGTGCAGGATTCCAACTTCGTCGTCGAGGACGGCGAGTTCTTCGTCATGCTCGGCCCATCGGGCTGCGGCAAGACGACGACGCTGCGCATGATCGCCGGGCTCGARCTGCCGACSGGCGGCGAGATCCTGCTSGGYGGCGACGACGTCACCATGCKSCGSGCMCGCGAGCGCGACATCGCCTTCGTSTTCCAGCTSTTYGCGCTCTATCCGCATATGAATGTGCGCAAGAACATCGGCTTYCCSCTKYTGGCGCAAGGCATGCCKTCGGCCGARATCCGCMMMCGCGTCGARGAGACGGCRAAACTSYTGCGCATCGACCATCTGCTYAACAAATCCGTYTCCGGTCTCGCCGGYGGCGAYCGCCAGCGGGTGGCGCTCGGCCGCGCCATCGTGCGACGGCCAAAATGCTTCCTGATGGACGAGCCGCTCGGCACGCTCGACACGGAATTCCGCGACCTGATGGTCCATGAGCTGCGCGAACTGCACAACCGCATCCACGCCACCACGGTCTATGTCACGCATGACCAGATGGAAGCGATGTCGATGGCCGACAAGATCGCTGTCATGAACCATGGCGTCATCGAACAGTTCGGCACGCCCCGCGAGATCTATGACCGTCCCGCAACGATGTTCGTCGCCGACTTCATCGGCTCGCCGCCAATGAATTTTCTGAGCTTCGGCGGCGGGCTCACCAAGGGCGCGAAGGAGATCGTCGTCCAGGGCGCGAAAGTCGCGGTGCCGGAGGTGCGCGAGGATATCGCGCCAGCAGACATGGCGCTCGGCATCCGGCCGGAACACATTCGCTTCGACGACGCTTCCAAGCTGCGCGGCGCCATCTACGGCACCGAATATCTCGGCACCACGCAGATCGTCGCTGTGGAGACGGCGGACGGCATCATCAAGGCGCGCGTCCCGGCCGAAATCCGGCTCAATGCCGGCGACCATGTCGGCCTGGCCTTGAACAGCGCGCGACTTTCGCTGTTCGACAAGGGGTCCGGCCGCGCGGTGAGAACCGCCGTCCACGATACCGCCTCTCAGGGGAGAGCRCAGCATGGCTGACGTGCACATCAARARCGTGACCAAGAGTTTTGGCGAGCASGYCGCCGTSRACRRTCTCGAYCTGCACATCGCCGACGGCGAGTTCGTCGTGCTGCTCGGGCCGACCGGCGCCGGCAAGACGACGACGCTGCGGCTGATCGCCGGGCTGGAACGGCCGGACAGCGGCACGATCGAGATCGGCGGCCACAACGCGACGACGCTGTCGCCGGCCGAGCGCGACACCGCTTTCGTGTTCCAGCAGTATTCGCTCTATCCGCATCTGTCGGTGTTCGACAATCTTGCCTTCCCGCTGCGCTCGCCGGCGCGGAAAATACCGGAAGACCAGATCCGCCGGCGCGTCGAGGAGGTGGCGAAGATGGTGCGCATCCATCACAAGCTCGCCAACCGCTCGACCAAGCTTTCCGGCGGCGAAATGCAGCGCGTCGCCATCGGCCGGGCGTTGGTGCGCAAGCCTTCGATCTACCTGATGGACGAACCGCTGTCGTCGCTCGATGCCAAGCTGCGGGCGGATCTGCGGCTCGAACTGAAGCGCATCCAGACAGAGCTTGGCGCCACCATGCTTTACGTCACGCATGACCAGATCGAGGCGATGACCATGGCCGACCGTATCGGCATCCTCGCCGATGGCGTGCTGGTGCARATCGGCWCRCCCMGGACGATCTATTCCGARCCGGCAAATCTKCATGTCGCGGCAMGGCTCGGCCAGCCGGCGATCAACCTTCTGCCWRCCGGACTGCTGCCCGATGSCGGCGCWCCGACCGGCACCAAGACGATCGGCGCGCGCACCGAACATCTGGCGATCGAGAAAGCCAGCAATGGCCATGCCGACGGCGTCGTCGACTGGGTCGAGCATCTCGGCGACCAGAACCACCTGCATGTGACGGTGGGGCCGAAGAAGCTGGTGACGCTGACCGATCCTGACACCGATCTGGCGCAAGGCGACAGAGTGGTGATCCGCTACCGCTCGCCGCTCTATTTCGGCGCTGACGGACAACGACTGATGTGAATGGTTTCGGTGCTTTCCGCCCAAGGGGCAACACCGCTTTTGGTTGACGATCGCGAATACGGGACGAATTCGATGAAGCACTTTTTCAATCGCAGGGAAACGATCGTCACCGAGGCGCTGGACGGCCTGTTGCGCACCATTGGCTCGGGCGACCTCGCACGCCTCGACGGCTATCCCGAAATCAAGGTCGTGCTGCGCGCCGATTGGGACAAGACGAAGGTCAGCGTCGTCTCCGGCGGCGGCGCCGGGCACGAGCCTTCGCATGCCGGCTTTGTCGGCAAGGGCATGCTGACGGCGGCGGTGTCGGGCGAGATCTTTGCCTCGCCGAGTGTCGAAGCCGTGCTGGCGGCCGTTCGCGCGGTCACCGGACCGGCCGGCTGCCTGCTGATCGTCAAGAATTATACCGGCGACCGCCTCAATTTCGGCCTGGCGGCCGAGAAGGCGCGCGCCGAAGGGTTCCGCGTCGAGATGGTGATCGTTGCCGACGACATCGCGCTGCCCGACATTGCCCAGCCGCGCGGCGTGGCCGGCACCCTGTTCGTGCACAAGATATCAGGCCATCTGTCGGAGGCTGGCCACGACCTGGCCGACATCGCAGTGGCGGCGCGGGCAGCGGCAAAGGACATTGTTTCGCTCGGCATGTCGCTGTCGTCCTGCTCGATCCCCGGCCAGCCGCACGAGGACAGGTTCGGCGAAAATGATGGCGAGCTTGGCCTTGGCATCCACGGCGAGCCTGGCGTCGAACGCATCGCGGTGCAAAGCGCCGACAGGCTGGTGGCGATCATGGCGGAGCGCCTGGCGGCGCGGCTCGATCCGAAAGCCAGCCATGCTTTGCTGATCAACAATCTCGGCGCGGTGCCGCCGCTCGAAATGTCGCTGGTTGCCAATGCGGTACTGGCCTCGCCGCTGGCCAATACCGTCAAGCTGGCGATCGGCCCCGGCCCGCTGATGACGGCACTCAACATGAACGGCTTCTCGCTGTCACTGATCCGGCTGGATGCCGCGCGTGAGGCGGCCTTGCTGGCGCCGGTCGGCCCACACGCCTGGATGCCGGCAAAGCCGGTCGCGGCGCCTGCTATCGTGCCGATCGATAAAGCAGCCGGACAAGGTGCGGCACACAAGCCCAGCCAGGATGCCGGCACCAGGCGCTTGGTCGTCACGGTCTGCGAGAAGCTGATTTCACTCGAAGCGACGTTGAACGGGCTCGACGCCAAGGCAGGCGACGGCGACACCGGCTCGACGGTGGCAACCGGCGCGCGCAGCATTCTTGAGCGGCTCGACACGCTGCCGCTGGCCAACCCCGCGGCGACGCTTGGCGCAATAGGCGATATATTGAGCGCGTCGATGGGCGGCTCCAGCGGGGTGCTGYTGTCGATCTTCTTCACGGCGGCAGCGCAAGCCCTGGATGGCGGCGCTGATGTGGCCAAGGCGCTGCTCGCCGGGCTCGACCGGATGACTTTCTATGGCGGCGCAAAAATTGGCGATCGGACGATGGTCGATGCGCTGGAGCCAGCCCTGAAAGCGCTCGACGCCAACGGGCTGGAAGAAGCAGCGGCGGCCGCCCGGCGCGGTGCCGAGGCCACGGCTGCCATGGAGAAGGCGAAGGCCGGTCGGTCCGCCTATGTCGGCACGAAATTGCAGGGCGTGGTCGACCCCGGCGCCCATGCGGTGGCCGAGGTGTTCGCGGCCGCCGCCACGCTGCTTGTGTCGGCCTGACGCATGCACCAGTTGTCGAGTGACCATTCTTTCGCTACTGCCGGCAAGGTGGAAACCGGGACTTTGGGCGACATGGCGGCATTGAACCTTGCCCGGCTGATCGCGGCCGCCGCCGACACGATTGCTGCTCACGCCGAGGAATTGACGGCGCTCGACCAGGCGATCGGCGACGGCGACCATGGGCTGAACATGAAGCGCGGCTTCGAGGCCGTGCGGGCCGAGGCCGATGCGTTCGCGGCAAAGCCGCTGCCCGACGCCCTGAAGGCGATCGGCACCAAGCTGGTGATGACGGTGGGCGGCGCATCCGGCCCGCTATTCGGCACCCTGTTCCTAGCGCTCGGCAAGGAGATTTCGGCGAACCCCGATCGTGCCAATTTGACGGCCGCCTTCGGCAAAGCGATCGAAGCGGTGGCCGCGCGCGGCAAATCGCAAGTTGGACAGAAGACAATGCTCGATGTGTTGCAGCCGGTGCATGACGCGCTCGCCGGCGGAAAGACGGCGACGGAAATCGCCGACGTCGCCGACGCAGCCGCAGAGGCGACCGTGCCGATGAAGGCACTGCGTGGCCGTGCCTCGTTCCTTGGCGACCGCTCGATCGGCCATATGGATGCCGGCGCGCGCTCGACCGCACTGCTGGTGCGCACGCTGGGCCAAGCGATCGGAGACGACGCATGAGCAATGTCGGGATCGTGATCGTGTCGCATTCGCCGCTGGTCGCGGAGGGCACGGCCGACATGGTACGCCAGATGGTGGGCGACGAAGTGCCGCTTGCATGGTGCGGCGGAAACGGCCATGGCGGGCTCGGCACCAATGTCGAGGCGATCATGGGCGCCATCGACAAGGCCTGGTCGGAAGCCGGTGTCGCCATCCTTGTCGATCTCGGCGGCGCCGAGACCAATTCGGAAATGGCGGTGGAGATGATCGGCGAGCCGCGTTCGCAGAAGATCATCGTCTGCAACGCGCCGATCGTCGAGGGCGCGGTGATGGCCGCGACCGAGGCATCCGGCGGCGCCTCGCTCAGGGAAGTCGTGGCGACGGCGCACGAATTGTCGCCGTCGTGAGTGAACGGGATTTCTGAAATGTCCGCAGCCGCCGAAGCGACCGTCCTGATCACCCACGATGTGGGCCTGCATGCGCGTCCTTCGGTGAAGTTCACCAAGCTGGCCAAGACCTTTGCCGCCGACGTGGAAATCGCGCTTGCCGCCAACGGGCCATGGTTCGACGCCAAGAGCATCGTCAAGGTGATGGCGGCCAAGGCGCCGAAAGGTACGGTGCTGCACATCAGGGCCAGCGGCGACGGCGCCGAGGACGCCGTCAGCGCGCTGATCGATCTGGTGCAGCGCGATTTCGACGAGGACGCCGGTCATGTCCGCTCAGCTTGACGCTGGCGCGCTTCTTCGCCGGCCCGCAAGGAATGCGGGCCATGCGGATTGAGGGTGTTCCGGCCTCGGCCGGCTATGCCGAGGGACCGCTGTTCGACCTCGACCGGCCGTCGGCCGTCTATGCAGGTAAAGCCACATCAGCGGAAGAGAAGACATCGCTGGAAGCCGCGATCGGCAAGGCCGTGAACCGGCTTTCGGCAATGGTCGAAACCGCCGACAGCGACGCCGCCGGCATCCTCGAATTCCACATCGCCATGTTGGAAGACGACGCGCTGAGCGGCCCGGCCTTCGCGTCGATCGCTTCCGGGCGGACCGCCGACGTGGCCTGGCGGCAGGCACTCGATGCCGAGATCGCCGGCTACGAGGCCTCGGACCAGGACTATTTCCGCGCCCGCGCCACGGATTTGCGCGACATCAGGGACCAGGTGCTGCGCGCCCTGACCGAGGACGGTGGCAGCACAGCGCCTGCCGGTGCCATTCTCTGCGGCGAGGACATCGCACCGACGCGCTTTCTCGAAACCGACTGGAGCAATGGCGGCGGCATCGCGCTGAAGGCGGGTAGCACGGCCAGCCATGTCGCCATGCTGGCGCGCTCGCGTGGCGTGCCGATGGTCGTGGGTCTGCGCGAACCGCCTGCCGATCTCGCAGGCGTTGCGCTGCTCGACGCCGAGCACGGCAGTATCGTGCTAGCGCCCTCGCCGGCAGAGATCGGTTCGTTCCGGCAGTCGTCCTCTTCTTTCGCAGCCCGCCAGGGCAAGGCGCGAACTTTTCTGGCGCGGCCGGCGGTGACCAAGGCCGGCACGGCGGTGCGCGTGCAGGTCAACATYGCCGAYCCGTCSGAYGTCGACRGCATCGACATYKCSACCTGCGACGGYGTCGGRCTGATGCGCACCGAATTCCTGTTCGGCAAGACATTGCCGGATGAGGAGACGCAGTATCGCGCCTATCGCAAGGTGCTCGAATGGGCCGGGGAGAAACCGGTGACGATCCGCACCGTCGATGCCGGCGGCGACAAGCCGGTGCCGGGCTTCACCACTGAGGAAAGCAATCCGTTCCTTGGCCTGCGCGGAATCAGGCTGTCGCTGGCGCGGCTCGACATTTTTCGCGTACAGATCCGGGCATTGCTGCGCGCCGCGCCACACGGCAATCTCAAGGTCATGTTTCCAATGATCGCCGTTGCAGAGGAGTATGAACGCTCAACCGCATTGTTTGTGGAGGAACAGGCGGCGCTTGCAGCGCGCGGCGTCGCGCARAAGATGCCGCCGCTGGGCATCATGGTCGAGGTGCCTTCAGTCGCCATCGCGCCGGAGGCATTCACCGGCGTCGCCTTCTTCTCGATCGGCTCCAACGACCTGACGCAATATGTGATGGCGGCCGCGCGAGACAACGCCGCGGTCGCCCACCTCAATTCGGTCCGCCATCCCGCCGTGCTGCGGCTGATCGGCTCGGTCACGGCCTTTGGACGGGAAACCGGCATTCCTGTCAGCCTGTGCGGCGATGCCGGTGGCGATCCGGCCGCGATACCGGCGCTGCTCGAAGCCGGTTTGCGCGATCTTTCCGTCGCGCCGGCGCAACTCGCCATGGCCAAGGCGGCCATCGCTGATGTTTCGGTGTAGGCTGGCATGGTCGACATCAAACCCGAACCCGGTTCCGAAGAGGCGATCCGCGCCTACAAGACGATCCTGTCTCAGGTCATCGACCAGCGCCCGTCCGGCATGCGCCAGCGCCTCGCCGATGCGCTTGGCAAGCACCGCAGTTTCGTGACGCAGATCTCGAGCCCGGCCTATACGATCCCTATCCCGTCAAAGCATCTGCCTTCGATCTTTTCTGTCTGCCATTTCAGCCCGGCCGAGCGGGATCAGTTCCTCGCCGCCTACCATCAGGCGCATCCGGGAAAAATGTCGATCGCGGCAGGCATGCGCAAGACGCGGCATGTGTCGCTTGTCGTGCCCGATTTCGGCGACGACAAGCAGAATGCGGCGCTCGACCGGGCGATCAACGAATTCATCCAGAAGATCACCAGCATCGCCGGCAAGGGTGGCAGCTGACCATTTCTTGCCGGGCTGTTTGGGAGGACGCCATGAAGAAATTTATGAACGCCGTGGACACGGTGCTGACCGAGAGCCTCGACGGTTTCGTCGCCGCCCATGCCGACATCCTTGTGCTTGGCGAGGAGCATAAATTCATCCGCCGCAGGACCTTGCGGCCGGGCAAGGTGGCACTGATCTCCGGCGGCGGCTCGGGCCACGAGCCGCTGCATGGCGGCTTTGTCGGCCATGGCATGCTGGACGCGGCCTGCCCCGGCCAGGTGTTCACTTCGCCGACGCCGGACCAGATGCTGGCGGCGGCGCAGGCCGTCGACAGCGGCGCCGGCTGCCTGTTCATCGTCAAGAATTACGAGGGCGACGTGATGAACTTCGACATGGCGGCGGAAATGTCTGATGGCATCCTGCAGGTGGTGACCAATGACGACGTCGCCGTCGAGAATTCGTCCTATACGACCGGCCGGCGTGGCGTCGCCGGCACGCTGGTGGTGGAAAAGATCGTCGGCGCSGCGGCCGAGCAWGGCCTGGCGCTGAAGCCKTTGAAGGYGCTGGGCGASCGCGTMAACGCSGCYACMCGCTCGATGGGCGTGGCGCTGACCAGTGGCACCGTGCCGGCCGCCGGCAAGCCGACCTTCGACATCGGTGACGGCGAGATGGAGTTCGGCGTCGGCATCCATGGCGAACCCGGCCGCCGCCGTGACACGTTGAAGAGCGCTGACGCGATCGCCGAGGAAATCTGCGCCTCGATCCTGGGCGATCTCGGCGACAGGGCGAAAGGCCCGGCGCTGCTGTTCGTCAACGGCTTCGGCGGCACGCCGCTGATGGAACTCTATCTGATGTACAACAGTGCGCGAAAGATTTTCGAGAAGCGCGGCGTGACGATTACCCGCTCGCTGGTCGGCAGCTACGTCACCTCGCTCGACATGGCCGGCTGCTCGATCACGCTGACCATGCTGGATGACGAGATGACCGGCTGGTGGGATGCGCCTGTCCACACAGCGGCGTTGCGCTGGGGCATGTGACGCTGGCTTCGTTCACGCTTTTCTGCAACCATTCCGGCCAATCCACGCAACATTTGTCCGGTTGATGCTGCCATCCCTCACCTCCGCCGAAGAAAGACTGCTGCTGCGCTTCGCCGATCCGGAGGCAGCGGCCATCGGCGAGGAATTGTCGGCAAAGGCTCTGTCGGCGCTGCTCGACAATGCCGAATTCCACGGCATCCTGCCGATCATGCTGCGCAAACTTGGGGAACGCGGCGACGCGCGTCTGCCGCCGGACGCCGGCTTGCGGGAGAAGCTGGACGATTTGCGCGACAAGGCAACGATCGCCACCGGCCAGTCGATGCTTCTGCAATATCACGGCGACCGCATCATGAAGGGGATGGCGGCGCAAGGCATTCCGGCGCGAATCGTCAAGGGACCGGTCTTCGCGCGAAAGCTTTATCGCAACGTATCCGACAGGCCGTTCACCGACATCGACATCCTCGTCGAACCCGCCAACCTGGCGCGGGCGAACCAGGTGATTGCGGCATGCGGCTTCGAACTCGGCAGCAACGAGGCCGAATCCTACCAGCTGCAGGAATTCAAATGGCTGGAAAAGGAGAATTCGAGCCTGCTGGTCGAACTGCATGGCGACCTGGTGCACGACACCGGCATGCGGCGGCGCCTGTCACTGGGTTTTCGCGAATTGGGCATTATCGACGGAGAGGCGACGGACACGCCGGCAGCGCTCTTGACGATTGCCATCGTGCATGCCGCCGGCGGCCACAAGTTCCATCGGCTGCAGCTTTGCGTCGACGTGCTGCAAGGCGTGCGGGCGTTGCAATCGGCCGAATCGGAAACCCGCCTGCTCGATGCCGCCCGTATGACCGGCATCGAGCTCGAACTGGCGATCGTCCTCAATGTGACCGGCCAGTTGTTCGGCGAACAGCATGCCCTTGAGCTTGCCGGGCGAATCAAACCCGACCTCTCGATAATGCTGGCCAAGCGACTGATCACAACGAATACGCTGCTCAGGGTCAATTCCCGGGAAAAAATCGGCTCGCGCCTGCGCCGCGATGCCTTCCGCTGGATCCAGCGGCTCGCCAAGGCCAGGCCGTACGCAGCCTGAAGCTCCGGTTCAGTCCTGCTTGGTCAATGTGGCGATGATCAGCGCAGCCGCGTCGGCAGGACGTGCGCCCACCTCCAGCGTGAAAGTCGGCACCGACGACACCAGCCTGCCGATCGTCGCCAGCCGGCGCTTCTGCGACGGCAACAGGCCGGTCATGCCGGTGCGGACATTGTCTATCGCCAGCGCCACCATTGCGTCGGTCCGGGCCATGGGCACGAGCCGGGTTTCGCTGTCTGCGGACCGCGCGAGGTGCAGCAGGGCCGCCACCGGCCTGGCAGTCGGGCTTTCGATGCGGACGATCTCGCTCAACCGCTGCAGCGAGACGGCCTGTTCGCCGTTGCGGTCCCATGACGGGCCGAGGCATGGCGACACTTGCGGGATCATTTCAGCGGTCTTCTGGTGGATCTTGACGTGGCGCGGCAGCCCCCAGGCCAGCGGCTTGTCGGCGGCCAGATCCAGGATCATGGCATCGTCGGAGCAGAGACCAAAACCTTGCGTTGCCAGCGCCAGCGATGTCGTGGTCTTGCCGGTGCCGCTCGGCGCATGGATCAGCACGACGGCATCGTGGCCTGGCAGCGTCAGCCCGGCGGTGTGCAGCATATGCTGGCCGCCGGTGTCGAGTGCGGCGTCCAGCACCAGCATCGACGGCGTCCAGGGCGCTTTCGCGCCGGGGCGAACCCGCAGTTTTGCCCAACCTTCCTCGTCATTGATCGCAACGGTCTGGCGTTCGGGAAAGACGAGATGGACGGTGCCGCCGTCCACGACCATACGGCAGTAGCCATCCTCCGGTATCTCACCGTCGAAGACAAGCGATCCGCCGGGTGCCTCGTCCAGGACATCCGCCTCGGTGATATCGAGGTGGAAATTAGGTTCGACGGCATCTTCGATGCGCAGGATGCCCAGCATCCTGTCGAAATCCTGCCACAGTTCGGGGCGTTCGGCCGATATGCCGAAGATTTGGCCGTTGAGGCCATAGCATACGGAAGGCCTGGTCAAGCGGAGCGCACCTTCGAGGCATCGGCATGGTGGCGATAGATCTCGACCATGCCGGGAAGGCTGTCACTGACCACCGGCCTGCCGTCGAGGCAGACCCAGCAATGCGCCGAGACGCGTGGCGTCTGCAGCGACTTCGGATCGACGCCGAAACGCAGCTCCGGATCGAAGCCGGCGAGGCGCAGGAAACGATGACCGAGCAGGCCTTCCCTTAGGCATCTGCGGTCGCGCATCAGCCAGGGATGGCGCACGATGCGGTTGACGCGAGCGACGATGTAGGTGGCCGGCAGGCCGCGATAGGGCGTGGCGGAGGCGAGCGGGGCCCATTTCAGCACATCCTCGAAGCTGCGGTTGGCAATGAGGGCCGGCATCAGCCGCGCGCTTGCCCAGAGATGGCAGCGAAACAAGGCACGCAGGAGCGGACCGTCAGCCATCAAGCGCGACCCTCAGCCATCAAGCACCTGGGCCGGCGAGGATGCCTTCCGAGACCAGATCGGCGGCCAATGCCGCCATGTCCTCGTCGAGCGTATCCTTGTCGACCTCGAACTCCGCGCAAAGCAGGCCGACGATCTGATCGAGGCTGCGCGCACCATCGACCTTGTCGAGAAAGGCTTCGGTTGTGCCGTTGCAGGTATAAAGCTGGCCGCTGCGCGCCAGAAGCACGACGGCACCATCGCCGACATGCTGGACCGAGGCGTCGTCCGCCAGCCGCAAAACTGTTCCAGATACAATTTCCATCACCAACCCCAACAAGCCTGCAAGAACCCCGAAATGAGATAGCGCGGTGGTGCGGCGCTGTCTATCGGCCGGCCGGGGGAGATGGCGTCTCGGCTCGTGCGGTCTTGCATCTTCCAGGATTTGCCCTGTCGGAAAATTGCATTCAAATGCCCGCTCGCGTCCGAAATCGTCCCAGAAATAGTCGTCAGCGCTAGATGACAAGCAAGTGAACTGGCCGGCAGGACCGTTGCATTTCTTCCCCTAAGTAAGGTAAGGACTCCCGGGGTTTTGGGGAGATAGCGTATGCGTTACAATTGGGAGCGGGCTCCGACGACTTTCGAACGTCATCGAAAAGCCCTGGCGGCAGCCATTTTGATCTTCGGCGGCGTAGGCCTCATGCTGGTGGCACTGCCGATCTAGTGCGATCGACATTTTGTCCAATGAATACTGTTTGTTAGAGCAATTCCAGGAAAAGTGGAAACCGGTTTTCCCGGGAAAAGCGCGTAGCGCTTTCCCTTGGGAATTGCGTGAAAACAAAGAGTTAGAGAGGGTCGCCGTTTCCGTGAAACGGTGAACCTCTCTTGACGGCTATCGACCGGCCTCTCAGCGAGGCTGCCCGGTCACGGCAATGAAGCGGCGGTCGCGCCCTTCAAAGCCCTGGCTGAAGCGCTGCACGAGTACGACAATCACCGCCGGTTTGCCGGAAGGTGTGTATTCGTAGGATTCCGACAGGCTGTAGGAGGTCGGGCAATTCCTCGAGCCCGGCACGGCCTTGTCTTCGTGCAGGGTCTTGAACGGCTTGCCATCCTGTCCCTGCAGCGTGAGCCGGAAGCCGAGCGCCTTGCCTGTCCTGTCACCCTGAAGTGCCTTGTCACCTTGCGGTGCCTGGTCGCCTTGCTGCGCTTCTTCGAAACTCGCTGAACAATCGGTCGTGCTGCTGGCCAGTATCTCGTCCAGTTGGATCGTCGAAACCTCGGTCTCGTCGTAGAGCGGCGAAAGCCATTTCTGCGACACCTGTTCGAGGCGGGAAATGTCGGCATAGGCAACCATCTCGCCCGGAAAGGTGAACTTGTCGGAGGCCGTCTGCTTGCCGCGCGATGCGATGGCATATTTGGCAAGGATCGGTTTTGCCTTCGCGGCCGCCTGCGCCCTCGCCTGTTCAAGCGTCAGCGTCGACTCCTCGGACTGGTCGACGATCAGGATCGGCTTGCCGCCAACGAACTCATCGGTGCGGGTGTCGATGATATCGATCTCGGAATAACCGGAAGCCGAGGCGCCGGCATCGAGCTCACCATATTGCTCGAAGGCGAAATAGGTGCCATCCGGAGAAAAACCGATGATACGCCTTGCCGCGGCGTCTCCGGCCAGAGCGGTTGCTGTGGAGATCGCGAGCACCGCGCCGACCGTCAGCGCAAACACCGGTTTTGCCATGATCGACATGGAATAGCGCATTGTTCAGATCCTCCCCCGAGAAGACTTCACTTCACGACACAGTGCGCCAGGGGTCAAGCCGGGACCGGTTCAGATGAAAATCAGGGAAGACAGCGCCGGAAAAAACAGCATAGGCTGTTTGCAAAGACGCCAAATGGTTCCTGGGGAGGTTACGGATGGCTTCACGCTATCACGAGGTCTATGACGGCTGGCAACGCGACCCGGAACAATTCTGGGCGAATGCCGCCGGCGCCATCGACTGGTATTCGCCCTGGGACAAGGTGTTCGATGCCAGCGCCGGCGTCTACGGCCGCTGGTTTCCCGGCGCGACCTGCAACACCTGCTACAACGCCCTCGACCGGCATGTTGCCGGCGGACGCGCCGACCAGATCGCGCTGATCTACGACAGCGCCATCACCGGAACAGTGAAAAAATTCACCTATGCCGAGCTGAAGCGCGAGGTGGTGGCGCTGACCTCGGTGCTGAAGAACCGTGGCGTCGGCAAAGGCGACCGCGTCATCATCTACATGCCGATGGTGGCGGAGGCGGCCATCGCCATGCTCGCCTGCGCCCGCATCGGCGCCGTGCATTCCGTCGTCTTCGGCGGCTTTGCCTCGCATGAATTGGCCACCCGCATCGACGACGCCAAGCCCAAGCTGATCATCTCGGCCTCCTGCGGCCTGGAGCCGGGCCGGATCGTCGCCTACAAGCCGCTGCTCGACAGAGCGATCGAGATGTCCCGCCACAAGCCGGACGCCTGCCTGATCCTGCAGCGCGACCAGCTGCGCTGCGAGCTGAAGGACCATTTCGACATCGACTATGCCGATGCCGTCGCGCGCGAGCGGGCAGCGGGCGCCAATGTCGACTGCGTACCGGTGCTCGCCACCGACCCGCTCTACATCATCTACACGTCAGGCACGACCGGCCAGCCCAAGGGCATCGTGCGCGACAATGGCGGCCATATGGTCGCGCTGAAATGGACGATGGAAAACGAGTTCGGCGTCAAGCCGGGCGAAGTCTTCTGGGCGGCGTCCGATGTCGGCTGGGTGGTCGGCCATTCCTACATCGTCTACGGCCCGCTGCTGCATGGCTGCACCAGCATCCTGTTCGAAGGCAAGCCGATCGGCACGCCGGACGCCGGCACCTACTGGCGGGTCATCTCGGACCATGGCGTCGTCGCGCTGTTCACCGCACCGACGGCGTTCCGGGCGATCAAGGGGCAAGACCCCAAGGGCGAGTTCGTTCCCAAATATGATCTGTCGAAATTCCGCACGCTGTTCCTCGCCGGCGAGCGCGCCGACCCCGAAACCATCAAATGGGCGGAGCAGAAGCTCAGCGTGCCGGTGGTCGACCATTGGTGGCAGACCGAGACCGGCTCGCCGATGACCATCAATCCGGCCGGGCTCGGCCTGTTGCCGGTGAAATACGGTTCGCCCGGCGTGCCTATGCCCGGCTACGACATCCGTGTGCTCGACGATGCCGGCCACGAAGTGTCGCGCGGGACGCTCGGCAATGTGGTGGTCAAGCTGCCGTTGCCGGCCGGCTGCCTGCCGACGTTATGGAATGCCGACCAGCGCTTCCGCCAAGCCTATCTCGACGAGTTCCCCGGCTTCTACAAGACAGCCGATGCCGGCATGATCGACGAGGACGGTTATCTCTACGTGATGGCCCGCACCGACGACATTATCAATGTCGCCGGCCACCGGCTGTCGACCGGCGCCATGGAAGAGGTGCTGGCCGCCCATCCCGATGTCGCCGAATGCGCCGTCGTCGGCATCGCCGATGCGATGAAGGGCCAAATTCCGCTCGGCTTCGTGGTGCTGAATGCCGGTGTCACGCGTGACGGCGGCGCCATCGAGAACGAAGTCGTCGCGCTGGTACGCGAGCGCATCGGCCCTGTCGCCGCCTTCAAGACCGTGGTGACGATCAAGCGCCTGCCGAAGACACGGTCGGGCAAGATCCTGCGCGGCACCATGCAGAAGATCGCCGACAAGGAAGAGTGGACGATGCCGGCAACCATCGACGACCCGGCCATCCTCGATGAGATCACCGCTGCGATGAAGGCGCGCGGGATCGGGATTTGAGGCTGCGCGGGAGCGATCCCGCGCAGCCTTTCCTTGCCGGCCGGCCTATCCTGAGCGGCAAGCAATACTTTTATTGTGCAATGCAGCAAGCCACCCTACAGTGACGGGTGGGGGGCCATCCGGCGGTACGGTATGGCTCAGCAGAAAATTACGTTTGGCGGCGTCGACATCCTGCGGTTTCTCGCCGCCGTGCTGGTCATGGTCTACCACTATGGCTTCTGGGTGTGGGCCTATCCCGATGGCATCTCGGCGCAGGCCACGGGCGGCGTGCCGGCACAGCCTGGCATAGGCGCCTGGGTCGGGTCAGGCTGGGTCGGCGTCGAGATCTTCTTCGTCATCAGCGGTTTCGTCATCGCCTTCAGCGCCGAAAAATCGACGCCGCTGCGGTTTTTCGAGGCCAGGGTCAAGCGGCTGGCGCCGGCCGTCTGGATCTGCGCGCCGATCACCGCGGCGCTGCTGCTGCTCATCGGCCTGAGCTGGCCGACCGATGCGGTGGTCAGGCTCGTGCGCACCGGCCTGTTCGCGCCCTATGGTCCCTGGGTGGACAGCGTCTACTGGACACTCGGCATCGAGATCGCCTTCTACGCCATCGTCTGGGTCCTGCTGCGGCTTGGCCGCTTCGATCTGATGGAGACGGTTGCCATCGCCATCGGCCTGGTCAGCACGCTGTTCTGGTGCCTCTATTATCCGCTCGGCTGGGCCGACTTTGCCGAGACGCGCTGGCTGCAGCTCACCCTAGTGCATCATGGCTGCTTCTTCGCGGTCGGCGTGCTGCTGTGGCTGATGCGGTTCAAGGCGCTGACGGTCCCTCGCCTTGGCTTCTGCCTGCTGTTTCTTGGCGGCGGCGTGCTGCAGATCGCCAGTTCGGTCGATGTCCACAGCATCAAGGTCAATGCGGAGATGCCCTATGCGCCGCCAATCCTGATCTTCCTCGTCGCCATCGCCTTGATGGCATGGTCGCTGCGGCTCGACCTCAGTTGGAGCGGCTGGCGGCGGATAGGCCTGATGACCTATCCGCTCTACCTGCTCCACGACGTCGTCGGCGCGGCAATGCTCGGGGCGCTGGTCCGCGCCGGGTTGCCTTATCTCCTGTCGATGGCGTTCGTCGGCGCGACCATGATCGCGGCAAGCTGGCTGGTGGCGACGGAGGCCGAACCGCGCATCCGGCTGCTGCTCGACCACACGGTGTTCCGCTATCGGCTCAAGGCCGCTTAGACGCCATCGTGGACGGGCTCGGGCAAGCAGCACCTCCGACCAGTGGACAGTAAATCCGTCACTGCTCCTTCTTGAACAGGTCCTGGAAGATCAGCTGGCCCCAAATGCGGCCGCGTGCGTGCACCAGCGCGCCACCCTCGTTGAGCTTTCCCAGCTTGACGGGCGCGAACCCGAGTTGTTTGGCCAAGGCCGCCACGGGAGCGATCGCGTCCTCGTCGTCGCTCGACAGAAAGACCACCCGGTGGCCGCCCTCGACGACCGGATCGGCAGCCAGGGTGGCTGCAATCAGGTGATTGAACCCTTTCACGAACTTGGCGCCGGTGAACGACTTCGCAACGAAGGCGGAGGACGGGAGACCGTCCAGCTCTTCAGGGACAGGAAACGCGTTCATCGCGTCGATGACCGTCTTGCCTTTCCAGCTCGGCAGGGCTTTCGCAACCTCGCGATGCTCCCCGAAAGGGACCGCCAGGATGATCGTGTCGGCCTCGAGTGCTTCCCGCAGCGACTTGGCGACGACCGTGGGTCCGATCGCCCTAGCCTGCGGCGCCAACGCCTCGGCCGGCCGCCGGCTCGCGACGGTCACGTCGATGTTTTTACGGGCGAAGGCGTGGGCGAGGGCCTGGCCTATCTTACCGAATCCTACAATTGCGTAGCTCATAGTGCTTCTCCTATCCGTGTTGATATTGTTTCCCCGGCCTTCAACGGCGCGGGGTTAGTGCGTCAGAGTTGCGCAAGGCCGCCGTCAACGGCGACCTCGCTGGCGGTCATGAAGCTGCTGTCCGAAGACGCGAGAAAGGCAGCCACCGCTGCGATCTCCGCCGGATCGGCCATGCGCTGGAGCGGAGTCACCGCGGCGAAGACCTTCTGGCCCTCCTCGCCTAGCGCTTCCTTCGCGAGTTCGGTCGCCGTCGCCCCGGGCGACAGCACGTTAACCCGGATACCGGTGCCCTTCAGGTCCTCCGCCCAGGTCCGCGCGAGATTGCGCACTGCCGCCTTGCTCGCGCTGTAGGCGGTCATCCCCGGGGCGCCGGTGGTGCCGGCGCTCGATCCGGTCAGGATGATCGAACCACCGTGGCCCATCAGCGGCAGAGCCTTCTGGACCGTGAAGATTGTCCCCTTCACATTGGTGTCGAAGGTTTCGTCAATGTGCTCGGCGGTGATCTCGCCGAGCGCAAGCTGGCTTCCCGCCCCCGCATTGGCGAAGACGATGTCGAGGGTTCCGCGCTCGGCCTTCACCGCCGCGTAGAGTCGGTCGAGGTCAGCCAGATCGGAGACCGAGCCCTTCACTGCGCGGGCATTAGGCCCGAGGTCGGCCACAGCGGCGTCGAGCGCTTCCTGCCGGCGGCCGAAGATGAAGACGAAGGCACCGTCCTCGATGAAGCGCTTTGCCGCGGCGCGGCCAATGCCGGTAGCGCCTCCCGTGATGACTGCAACCTTACCCTCAAGCTTTCCCATGACTTTTCCTTTCGTCGTGTCGGACAGCATCTGCCTCCGAGACCTCGAAATGGGTTCGCCGGCGGCAAGTGTTGAGTGCGCAAGCGCGCATATCGGTGGTGCGAAATCGATCCGGTTGAACGACTGACGCCAGTCGCGACGATCGGTGTCCGCCGTTCGGAGTTGGGCAGCGCTCGTCGGCATAGGCTATGATGACCGCCGGTACTGATGTTCGATGCGTTAGACACGGGCCTTGGAAAGCGCACCGCGCGGTGCGAGATTGCACCATGATCGACTGGGATGACGTTCGCTACTTTCTTGCCGTCGCACGCGGAGGCTCGGTGCGGGCTGCCGCCGCGCAGCTCGGGGTGAATCATTCAACCGTGCTGCGACGCATCGCCCAGCTCGAGGAACGCCTCGGGGCGCAGATGTTCGAAAAGCTGCCTTCGGGCTACCGCTTGACGGCTGCGGGCGAGGAGGTTCTCGAACTCGCGAACCAGATGGAAGCGTCGTCGCACCAGTTGGAGACGCGCGTCTTGGGGCGAGACCAGAGCGTGCGCGGACTTCTGCGGGTGACGCTGGCGCCACCCCTCGCGACACACCTGCTCATGCCGGACTTCGCCGATTTCGCGCGTCTGCATCCGGACATCGAGATGGAAATCTTGTCGTCCGGCGAGCTGGCAAATCTGACCAACCGAGAGGCCGACGTCGCGATCCGTGTCGTCTACGACCGCAAAACCCTGCCGCTCAATCTTCACGGTCTGAAGGGATCGGAGCTGTTCGGCGGCGTCTACATGTCCCGGGATCGACTAACAGCATGGCGTGCGGGCGCGCTTGATCCCATCAGGTGGATCGTCATAAGCAGTCATGGAGTTCCGGACTGGGCCGGCGAGGGTGAGGTTCGCACCACGGGGGTTCCATTCAGAACCACTGACGGCGAGGCGCAGATCGTTGCTGTACGGCAGGGGCTCGGGATGACGACGCTGCCGTGCTTCATCGGCGATGCCGACCCCCTGCTGGTGAGGGTGCCGGG
>NZ_JBFUGJ010000043.1:0-29063 GCF_056402975.1 Mesorhizobium sp. P3_A9
ACAAGGACGTCTCGACCATCGTCGTKCCGCCGCCGCAGATGGTGGCSAACATGAAGGTCGGCAMSATGGACGTGTTCTGCGTCGGCGAGCCGTGGAACGARCAGCTYGTCCAYCAGGGCGTCGGCTTCACCGCYGCCACGACGGGYGARTTKTGGAARGGYCATCCCGAAAAGGCGCTCGGCCTGCGCGCCGAATTCATCGAMAAGAACCCGAACGCCACCAAGGCGATCSTGATGGCCGTCATGGMRGCCCAGCAATGGTGCGAGGCCAAGGAGAACAAGGACGAGATGGCCGCCATCATCGGCAAGCGGCAGTGGATGAACGTGCCTGTCGCCGACATCATCGGCCGCCTCAAGGGCGACATCAACTACGGCAACGGCCGCGTCGCCAACGGCACCGACCTCTACATGAAGTTCTGGAAGGGCGGCGTCTCCTACCCATTCAAGAGCCACGACAGTTGGTTCCTCGCCGAAAACATCCGTTGGGGCAAGTTCGCGCCGACCACCGACATCAAGGCGCTGGTCGACCAGGTCAACCGCGAGGATCTGTGGCGCGAGGCGGCCAAGGATCTTGGCGTTGCGGCGGCCGACATTCCAGCGTCCTCGTCGCGCGGCGTCGAGACCTTCTTCGACGGCAAGGTCTTCKATCCGGCCAACCCGTCCGCCTATCTCGACAGCCTGAAGATCAAGGCGTCGGCATAACCGGCGCAAGCGGCTTCACAGCCGCTTCTCACCAGTGCCCCACGGAGTTTTTCCCAGACATGTCGATCCAGACTATCGAGGATACCAAGGTGAAGGCGTTCCCCGCCAAACCGGCCGAGGTGATCGCCTTCACCGCCAGGGCGCGGCGTCGCTTCGACCCGCTCGCCATCGCCGGCAAACTGGCGAGCACGCTGGTGCCACCGATCATCGTCATCGCCCTCATGCTGATCGTCTGGCAGGTCGCCTGTTCCTCGCCCACGTCAAGCCTGCCGCCGCCCAGCCAGRTGTGGAAAGAGGCCTATGACCTGATCGCGCATCCGTTCTTCGACAATGGCCCGCAGGATATCGGCCTGGCYTGGCGGGTGCTGATCTCGCTGCAGCGCGTCGCCATCGGCTTTGGCMTGGCGGCCATCGTCGGCGTYGCGCTYGGCGCGCTGGTCGGCCAGTCGATCTGGGCGATGCGYGGCCTCGATCCGGTGTTCCAGATCCTGCGCACCGTGCCGCCGCTCGCCTGGCTGCCGCTGTCGCTGGCGGCATTCCGCGATTCCAGCCCGTCGGCGCTGTTCGTCATCTTCATCACCTCGATCTGGCCGATCATCATCAACACTGCCGTTGGCGTCCGCAACATTCCCGAGGACTACCGCAACGTCTCGCGCATCCTGCGGCTCAACCAGCTCGAGTTCTTCGTCAAGATCATGGTGCCGGCTGCGGCCCCCTACATCTTCACCGGTCTGCGCATCGGCATCGGCCTGTCCTGGCTCGCCATCGTCGCCGCCGAAATGCTGACCGGCGGCGTCGGCATCGGCTTCTTCATCTGGGACGCGTGGAACTCGTCGCGGCTGCCCGACATCATCGTCGCGCTCGCCTATATCGGCGTCACCGGCTTCTGCCTCGACCGCCTGGTCGCGGCAGTCGGCGCCTTCGTCACCCGCGGCACAACGGCAAAGTGAGGAAAGCGCCATGACGGCCTATCTGAAACTCGACCATATCGACAAATCCTTTGCCCGTGGCGGCCAGGTCAGCGAGGTGCTGAGGGACATCAGGCTGACCATCGACAAGGGCGAGTTCGTCTCCATCATCGGCCATTCCGGCTGCGGCAAGTCGACCTTGCTCAACCTGATCGCCGGCCTGACCAAAGTTTCCGCCGGCGCCGTGCTGCTCGAAGACAAGGAAGTCGACAGCCCCGGACCGGAACGCGCCGTGGTGTTCCAGAACCACTCGCTGCTGCCCTGGCTCACCGTCTACGAGAACATCAACCTCGCGGTATCCAAGGTCTTCGGTCGCTCGAAGAGCAAGGCCGAGCGGCATGACTGGATCATGCGCAATCTCGACCTCGTGCAGATGGCGCATGCCAGGGACAAGCGCCCAGCCGAGATATCGGGCGGCATGAAGCAGCGCGTCGGCATTGCGCGCGCGCTGGCCATGGAACCGAAGATCCTGCTGCTCGACGAGCCGTTCGGCGCGCTCGACGCGCTGACCCGCGCCCATCTGCAGGACGCGGTGATGGACATCCATTCCAGGCTCGGCTCGACGACGATCATGATCACGCACGATGTCGACGAGGCGGTGCTGCTCTCCGACCGCATCGTCATGATGACCAATGGTCCGGCGGCGACCATCGGCGAAGTGCTTCCCGTGCCGCTGGCACGGCCGCGCCGGCGCGTCGAGCTTTCCTCCGACCGCACCTTCCTGCGCTGCCGCGAGGCGGTGCTGAAATTCCTCTACGAACGCCACCGCTTCGTCGAAGCCGCGGAGTAACGCCATGACCGAAAAACTCGTCATCATCGGCAACGGCATGGCCCCCGGGCGCATGCTGGAGCATCTGCTGGAGCAGGCGCCGGGCCGCTACGCCGTCACCATYTTCAACGCCGAGCCGCGCGTSAAYTACGACCGCATCATGCTGTCGCCGGTKCTGTCGGGCGAAAAGGCCTATGARGARATCATCATCCAYGGCGAYGGCTGGTACATCGCCAACAACATCACCCTCTACAAGGGCCACAAGATCGTSGCCATCGACCGSMMGGCRAAGACCGTCACCTCCGACCACGGCGTCACCGAGCCCTACGACAAGCTGGTCATCGCCACCGGCTCGGTGCCGTTCATCATTCCGGTGCCGGGCCACAATCTGCCGGGCGTGCTCACCTATCGCGATCTCGACGACGTCCAGGCGATGATGCTGGCCGCCCAGTCGCGCGCCAAGGCCGTGGTCATCGGCGGCGGCCTGCTTGGGCTGGAGGCGGCTGCGGGCCTCAACGCGCAAGGCATGGACGTCACCGTGCTGCATGTCATGCCCACGCTGATGGAGCGCCAGCTTGATCCGGCTGCAGGCTATCTCTTGCAGCGCGCAGTCGAACAACGCGGCATCAAGGTCATCACCAAGGCCAACACSCAGGCGATCACAGGCAACGGCAAGGTCGAGCAGGTGGAACTYGCCGACGGMACCATCATTCCGGCGACGCTGGTGGTCATGGCSGTCGGCATCAGGCCGAATTCAGCGCTGGCCAAGGAAGCSGGCATCGCYGTCAACAGAGGCATCGTCGTCGACGCCGGCATGCGCAGCAACGATCCCGACATCTATGCGCTCGGCGAATGCGCCGAGGTCAATGGCATGGTCTACGGGCTGGTCGCGCCGCTCTACGAGATGGCGCGCGTTGCCGCGAGCCAGCTCGCCGGCAACGAGGCGGCCGCCTTCGTCCATATGGACACGCCGACCAAGCTCAAGGTCACCGGCATCGACCTGTTCTCGCTCGGCGACTTCGCCGAGGGCGAGGACCGCCAGGAGATCGTGCTGCGCGATGCCGCGGCCGGTGTCTACAAACGTCTGGTGCTGAAGGACGATCGCATCATCGGCACCGTGCTTTATGGCGAGACGGCGGATGGCGCCTGGTTCAACGATCTCAAGAAGAAGCAGACCGACATATCGGAGATGCGCGACACGCTCATCTTCGGCCAGTCCTACCAGGGGGGTGCCCCGCTGGACCCTATGGCGGCCGTTGCAGCCTTGCCGGATGATGCGGAAATCTGCGGCTGCAACGGCGTCTGCAAGGGCAAGATCACGGGTGCGATCACCGCCAAGGGCCTGACCTCTCTCGACGATGTGCGCGCCCACACCAAGGCGTCGGCCTCATGCGGGTCCTGCACCGGGCTGGTCGAGAAGCTGATGGTGCTGACCCTCGGCGATACGTACAATCCGGCCGCGGTTCAGCCAATGTGTGGCTGCACGACGCTCGGCCATGACGAGGTGCGCCGGCTGATCATCGCCAAGCACCTGAAGACCATTCCCGCCGTCATGCAGGAACTGGAATGGACGACGTCCTGCGGCTGCGCCAAATGCCGGCCGGCTCTCAACTATTACCTCGTCTGCGATTGGCCGGACGACTACGCCGACGACTACCAGTCGCGCTTCATCAATGAGCGGGTCCACGCCAACATCCAGAAGGACGGCACCTATTCCGTGGTGCCGCGCATGTGGGGCGGCGTGACCAATGCCGCCGAACTGCGCGCCATCGCCGACGTCGTCGACAAGTTCGAGATCCCGATGGTCAAGGTCACCGGCGGCCAGCGCATCGACATGCTGGGCATCCGCAAGGAAGACCTGCCGGCGGTGTGGGCCGATCTCGGCCAGGCCGGGTTCGTCTCCGGCCACGCCTATGCCAAGGGCCTGCGCACGGTGAAGACCTGCGTCGGCTCCGACTGGTGCCGCTTCGGTACGCAGGATTCGACCGGCTTGGGCATCCGCATCGAGAAATTCATGTGGGGCTCGTGGACCCCGGCCAAGGTCAAGATGGCGGTGTCGGGCTGTCCTAGGAACTGCGCCGAGGCGACCTGCAAGGATGTCGGCGTCATCTGCGTCGACAGCGGCTACGAGATCCACTTCGCCGGCGCCGCCGGCCTCGACATCAAGGGCACCGAGGTGCTCGGCATGGTCAGGACCGAGGACGAGGCGCTGGAGCACATCGTGGCGCTGACGCAGATGTACCGCGAGCAGGGCCGCTATCTCGAGCGCATCTACAAATGGGCCAAGCGCATCGGCATCCCGGAGATCAAGCGCCAGATCATGGACGATGCCGACAAGCGCAAGGCCTATTACGAGCGGTTCGTGTTCTCGCAGAAATTCGCCCAGGTCGACCCATGGTCGGAACGCGTCTCGGGCAAGGACAAGCACGAATTCCGGCCGATGGCTTCGGTCGGGTTTGCCGAGGCGGCGGAGTGATGGAGATGAACTGGATCGCCATCGGCTCCCTCTCCGACATCCCCCGCCGTGGCGCGCGCTGCGTTGCCACGCCGCAAGGCAAGGTCGCGGTCTTCCGCACCCAGGATGATCAGGTCTATGCCATCGACGACCATTGTCCGCACAAAGGCGGGCCGCTCAGCCAGGGCATCGTCCATGGCACCGCGGTGACCTGCCCTCTGCACAATTGGGTGATCTCGCTGGAGACCGGCAAAGCGCTCGGCGCCGACGAGGGCATGGTGCGCACCATCCCGGTCAAGGTCGAGGGCGAGCGCCTGTTCCTGGCGCTGGAAGCGCTGGCCAGCCGCGCGGCTTGAACCCATGGAAATCGACGCAGCACGCGAGGTGAGGACCACCTGCCCCTATTGCGGGGTGGGCTGCGGCGTGCTGGCGAAGGTCGCCGCGGACGGGCAAGTGTCCGTCCGCGGCGACCCCGATCATCCCGCGAATTTCGGCCGGCTCTGCTCCAAGGGCTCGGCACTGGCCGAGACCATCGACCTCGACGGCAGGCTGCTTTATCCCGAAATCCACGGCCGCCGCGTCGGCTGGAACGAGGCGCTCGACCTCGTCGCTTCGACCTTCTCGCAAACCGTCGCCGAGCACGGCCCGGACGCGGTCGCTTTCTATGTCTCGGGCCAGTTGCTGACCGAGGATTATTACCTCGCCAACAAGCTGATGAAGGGCTTCATCGGCTCGGGCAACATCGACACCAATTCGCGTCTGTGCATGGCTTCCTCGGTCGCCGGCCACCGCCGCGCCTTCGGCTCCGACACGGTGCCGGGAACCTATGAGGATCTCGAGCTTGCCGACCTCATCGTGCTGGTCGGCTCCAACCTCGCCTGGTGCCACCCCGTGCTCTACCAGCGCATCGCCGCCGCCCGGGAAAAGCGGCCGGAGATGAAGGTCGTGCTGATCGACCCGCGCCGCACCATGACATCTGATATCGCCGACATGCATCTGGCCATCGCGCCGGATGGCGACGTCGCTCTCTTCACCGGCCTGCTTGCCTGGCTCGGCCAGCACAACGCGCTCGACCGCGCCTACATCACCGCGCACACGACCGGCTTCGGSCAAGCGCTTTTCGCCGCCTCGGCGCTCGACCTTGCCGGMATCGCMGCYGCGACRGGCCTGAGCGAGGATGAGCTCACCCGCTTCTACAGCCTGTTCGCCGCCACCACGAAGACGGTAACCGTCTACAGCCAGGGCGTGAACCAATCGTCGTCCGGCACCGACAAGGTCAACGCCATCATCAACTGCCATCTCGCCACCGGCCGGATCGGCAGACCGGGAGCCGGCCCGTTCTCGGTGACCGGCCAGCCCAACGCCATGGGTGGCCGCGAGGTCGGCGGTATGGCCAACATGCTGGCTGCCCATATGGAGATCGAAAACCCCGAACATCGCGACCGCGTGCAGCGCTTCTGGAACGCGCCGACCGTTGCCGAAAAGCCTGGCATGAAGGCGGTCGAGATGTTTCAAGCCGTGGCCGACGGGCGCATCAAGGCGCTGTGGATCATGGCCACCAACCCGGTCGATTCGATGCCGGACGCCGACGCCGTCGAGGCGGCGATCAAGGCCTGCCCCTTCGTCGTCGTTTCGGACGTGCTGGCCAGCACGGACACCGTGCGTCACGCCCATGTCCGGCTGCCCGCCGCCGCCTGGGGCGAGAAGGACGGCACGGTCACCAATTCCGAGCGCCGCATCTCGCGCCAGCGCGCCTTCCTGGATCTGCCCGGCGAGGCGCGACCCGACTGGTGGATCATAGCCGAGGTGGCGCGTCGGATGGGCTTTGGCGAGGCGTTTGCGCACGAGACGCCGACGGAGGTTTTTGGCGAGCACGCGAAGCTGTCTGGGTTTGAGAATGATGGTGCGCGGGATTTCGATATTGGTGCTTATGCCAGCGTCGATGGAGAAGATTACGAAGCATTGGCGCCTTTCCAATGGCCAGCGCCGAGCCAAGGCACCCCCCTCTGGCCTGCCGGCCATCTCCCCCGCAAGGGGGGAGATCAGCAGTCGCAACGGCCTTCGCCCATCTCCAACGACGGAGGATCGGCGGCGAGGCCAAAACTGTCAATCTCCCCCCTTGCGGGGGAGATGTCCGGCAGGACAGAGGGGGGTGTTCAAGCTCGACATCAGCCAGAGGCCGACCCTCCCTCCAACACCCGCTTCTTCGCCAACGGCAACTTCTACACACCCGACCGCAAAGCCCGCTTCATCGCCATCCGTGCCACCACCGAAACCCGCACCAGCCCCAACTTCCCGCTCATCCTCAACACCGGTCGTATCCGAGACCACTGGCACACCATGACGCGGACTGGCAAAAGCCCGCGTCTGTCCCAGCACATCGCCGAGCCCTTTGTCGAAATCCATCCGGCCGATGCACAGCACCACGGCATCGGCGATGCCGACATCGTGCGCATCTCCAGCCCGCGCGGCGACGTACTGGTCCGCGCCCTGATTACGCCCCGCCAGCGCCGGGGCAGCATCTTCGCGCCGATGCATTGGACCGATCAGTTCGCGGCAAAAGGCCGGCTCGACGTACTCACCGCGCCGCTCACGGACCCAATCTCAGGCCAGCCGGCGCTGAAACATGTCGCGGCTCGCATCGAGAAATTTGCCGCCAAGGCCTTTGCCTTCGCCGTGATGCGCCAGAAGCCGGGATTGATTGACGCAAGCTACTGGGCAGCAGCCCGCTGCAAGGGTGGGTGGCGGGTCGAGCTCGCCTTCGCCGACGACGCGGTCGACTGGACAGCCTTCGCCGGCTCTCTCCTCAATGCCCCCTCGGCGGACATGCTCGCCTATCACGACCGCGACGCCGGCCAACACCGCATTGCCGCCTTCGATGGCGAGCGCCTCGTGGGCGCCTTGTTCGTTGCGCCCGGCCCGGTCGCGGTGTCGCGCGGCTGGGCGGCTGAACAGTTGGAAGCGCCTCACGCCAGCCAGCGCGAGCGCTTCCGGATCGTCGCCGGTCGCGCCGGCGCCGAGCGGCCCGATGCCGGTGCCACCGTCTGCTCCTGTTTTGGCGTTGGGGCCAACCAGATCGCGGCGGCGGTGGCAGTCGGCTGCACGACTGTCGAAGCCATCGGCGGCGCCCTGAAGGCCGGCACCAATTGCGGCTCCTGCCGGTCCGAGATCCGCGCGATCATTGGGGCTAACCGGGTTCAGGCGGCCGAGTAGGCCGCGCCCTGGGGGCGAATGACTGGCCGGCAAGGCAGCGCCGAACCTGTCCAACTGTTAATTCGACTTGGGGTCGTTTCGGTCATATTGGTCGATGGGGCTAAGAGATGCCACCATGGACCAGCAATTGGAAATGCCCCTGCAGACGACTGTCGCGCCACGCCGTTCGCGTGGCTGGATTCCGTGGCTGATCTTCATCGCCATTGTCGCCGCCACTGGCGCCTATCTCTATCAGCGTCCGCATGTCGAGGCCAAGCTGCCCGGCGGCAGGCGCGGCGCGCAGCCGACGACGATCGGCGCCGCCGCCATCGAAAAAGGTACGATAGACGTTACCCTCAATGCCCTCGGCACGGTGACCTCGCTCTCCACCGTCACCGTCAAGTCGCAGGTCACCGGCCCGCTCATCCAGGTGAATTTCAAGGAAGGCCAGGACGTCAAGAAGGGCGACCTGCTGGCTGAGATCGATCCCCGCCCCTTCCAGGCGGCGCTCGCCCAGGCCCAGGGCCAGTTGGTGCGCGACCAGGCCATGCTGAAGGATGCTGGGCTCGACCTCGTCCGCGACCAGAAGCTGGTGGCCCAAGGGGCGGCGACGCCGCAGACCCTCGACGCGCAGGTCGCCCTTGTCGCGCAGGACCAGGGCTCCGTCCAGGTCGACCAGGCGATGATACAGACCGCCACCCTCAATCTCGATTATTGCCGCATCCTCTCTCCGGTCGACGGACGCGCCGGCCTGCGCCAGGTCGACCAGGGCAACTATGTCACCCCAGGCGACGCCAACGGCATCGTCATCATCACCCAGGTGCAGCCGATCAGTGTGTTGTTCACCGTGCCCGAGGACGAATTGCCGGCGATCGCGCAACGCATGCAGCAGGGCGCCGTGCTGCCCACCTCCGCTTTCGACCGCGCCGGAGCCAAGAAGCTCGCCGACGGCCAGCTCGAGACCTTCGACAGCCAGATTGATCCAAGCACCGGCACCATCAAGCTGCGGGCCGGCTTCGCCAACGAAGCGCGCGTCCTCTACCCGAACCAGTTCGTCAACGTCTCGCTTCTCGTCGACGAGCACAAAAACGTGGCGATCGCCCCGATTGCCGCGATCCAGCGCGGCCTGCCCGGCACCTTCGTCTACCTGGTCAATCCCGACAGCACCGTCGCTGTGCGCAAGGTCACGCTTGGCGTCACCAATGGCGAACGCGTCGAGATCCTCGCCGGCCTCAATCCTGGCGACCGCGTCGTCGTCGACGGCGCCGACAAGCTCCGCGACGGCGCCCATATCAACCTCCAGCAGGACGGCCAGGCGRCCCCGGCGCAGCCCTCGGCACAGGCACCCTCGCAACCATCGACGCCTGCGCCGGCAGGGACAACGCCGCCAGCTCAAGCCCAACCTGACGCTCAATCCCCACCCGACCAGCCTGCATCCGATACGCCGAATCCAGACAACACAGGCAAGCACAAGGGCAAGGGTCACAAGCATCGACATTCAGACTCGGGGCAGTCGGAGTCCGGGCAGCAGCAATGAGCCCGTCGCGCGCCTTCATCCTGCGGCCGGTGGCGACATCGCTGTTCATGGTCGCAATCATGCTGTCCGGCCTGCTGGCCTACCGTTATTTGCCTGTCTCGGCCCTGCCCGAGGTCGACTATCCCACCATCCAGGTGCAGACCTTCTATCCCGGCGCCAGCCCTGACGTCATGACGTCCTCGGTCACGGCACCGCTGGAAGTCCAGCTCGGACAGATCGCCAACCTCAACCAGATGAACTCGGTGAGTTCGGCCGGTTCCTCCGTCATCACGCTGCAGTTCAGCCTGGCGATCTCGCTCGATGTTGCCGAGCAGGAGGTGCAGGCCGCCATCAATGCCGCCGGCAACCTGCTGCCGGCCGACCTGCCGGCGCCGCCGATCTATGCCAAGGTCAACCCGGCCGACGCGCCGGTGCTGACGCTCGGTCTGACCTCGGCGACGATGCCGCTGCGCGACGTGCAGCAGCTTGCCGACACCAGGCTGGCGCAGAAGATATCGCAGCTGCCGGGCGTCGGCCTGGTCAGCCTCAGCGGCGGCCAGCGCCCCGCCGTGCGCGTCCAGGCCGATCCGCGCAAGCTCGCCGCCTACGGGCTCAACCTCGACGATCTGCGCACCACGCTTGGCAGCGCCAATGTCAACACGCCGAAGGGCAATTTCGACGGGCCGTCGCGGGCCTACACCATCAACGCCAACGACCAGCTGAAGAGCGCCGACGAATACCGCTCGCTGATCGTCGCCTACAAGGACGGCGCGCCGGTGCGCTTGAGCGACGTCGCCGACGTGGTCGACGCCACCGAGAACAACCGGCTGGCGGCCTGGATGAACAGCACGCCGGCGATCATCCTCAACATACAGCGCCAGCCCGGCGCCAACGTCATCGACGTGGTGGACCGCATCAAGGCGCTGCTGCCGCAGCTCCAGGCCTCGCTGCCGAACGCCGTCGACGTCAAGGTGCTGACCGACCGCACCACGACCATCCGCGCCTCGGTGCGTGACGTCGAATACGAACTGACGCTGTCGATCATCCTCGTCGTGCTGGTCATTTTCGTCTTCCTCCGCAGCGCGCGCGCCACGCTCATCCCGAGCCTGTCGGTTCCCCTATCGCTGGTCGGCACGCTTGGCGTCATGTACCTGTTCGGCTTCAGCCTCGACAATCTGTCGCTGATGGCGCTGACCATCGCCACCGGCTTCGTCGTCGACGACGCCATCGTCGTCATCGAGAACGTCGCGCGCTATGTCGAGGAAGGCGCGACACCGCTAGAAGCGGCGCTGAAAGGCTCGCAGCAGATCGGCTTCACCATCATCTCGCTGACGGTCTCGCTGATCGCGGTGCTGATCCCGCTTCTGTTCATGGGCGATGTCGTCGGCCGGCTGTTCCGCGAATTCTCCATCACGCTTGCCACCACCATCCTGATCTCGGCCGTGGTGTCGCTGACCTTGGTGCCGATGGCCTGCGCCAAGCTGCTCAAACCGGTGGCGGCGGTACGCGAGAATGCCCTGCAGCGCGCCAGCCGCGACTTCTTCGACTGGGTGATCCGCGGCTACGGCCGGGCGCTGACCTGGGTGCTCGACCGGCAGACGCTGATGCTCGTGATGGCGGCGGCGACCCTCGTGCTGACGGCGGCGCTCTACGTGGTCATCCCCAAGGGGTTCTTCCCGGTGCAGGACACCGGCGTCATCCAGGCCATCACCGAAGCGCCGCAGTCGATCTCCTATGCCGCGATGGCGCAACGACAGCAGCAGCTGGCCGCCATCATTCTCAAGGACCCGGATGTCGACAGCCTGTCGTCCTTCATCGGCGTTGACGGCACCAACACCACGATGAATGTCGGCCGCATCCTGATCAACCTCAAACCGCATGAGGAGCGCAGCGCCGACATCACCGCGGTCATCGCCCGCCTGAAACAGGAAGCCGCTCCGGTGGCCGGCGTCACGCTCTACATGCAGCCGGTTCAGGACTTGACCATCGACGGCCAGGTCAGCCGCACCCAGTATCAATTCGTGCTCCAGGACGCCAATGCCGACGAACTCGGAGAATGGACGCCGAAGCTGCTCACAAAACTGAACACACTGCCGCAGCTCGCCGATGTCGCCAGCGACCTGTCGAACAGCGGCCTTGCCGTCTTTGTCGACATCGACCGCGACCAGGCCGCGCGCTTCGGCATCACGCCGGCGACCGTCGACAACGCGCTCTACGACGCTTTCGGCCAGCGCATGGTCTCGACCATCTACACCACGTCAAGCCAGTCCCGCGTCATTCTCGAAGCCGCCCCGTCCGAACAGGATTCGCTCAAGGCGCTCGCTTCCGTCTACCTGCCCTCGTCGGCGGGCGGCGCCCCGGTGCCGCTGTCGGTGGTGGCAACCACCCATATCGCCACCACGCCGCTGCAGATCACCCATATGGGGCAATTCCCCGCCACCACCGTCTCATTCAACCTGGCCCCCGGTGCTTCGCTCGGCGAGGCGGTCACCGCGATCGAGCAGGCGCAGGCCGACATCGGCATGCCGCTCAGCATCATCACCAGCTTCCAGGGCGCGGCGCGCGCTTTCCAGGCTTCGCTCGACAACACGCTGTTCCTGATCCTGGCGGCGGTGGTGACCGTCTACATCGTGCTCGGAGTGCTCTATGAGAGCTTCATCCACCCCATCACCATCCTGTCGACGCTGCCTTCGGCCGGCATCGGCGCGCTGCTGGCGCTGATGATCGCCGGCCAGGACCTGACGATCATCTCGATCATCGGCATCATCCTGCTCATCGGCGTGGTCAAGAAGAACGCCATCATGATGATCGACTTCGCGCTCGACGCGCAGCGCAATGAAGGCAAGGCGCCGCGCGAGGCCATCTACCAGGCCTGCCTGCTGCGCTTCCGCCCGATCCTGATGACAACGCTGGCGGCGATGCTGGGTGCCTTGCCGCTGATGCTCGGTACCGGCGTCGGCTCGGAACTGCGCCATCCCTTGGGCGTCTCCATTGTCGGCGGCCTGTTGCTCAGCCAGTTGCTGACGCTGTTCACCACGCCGGTGATCTATCTCTGGTTCGATCGCCTCGCCGCCCGCTTCCGAGGCATCGAACCCAACCTTCCCCACGGCCCCGGTCTTCCTCACACCCATGGTGCGGGCGCCAGGCCATGAACCTGTCGGTTCCCTTCATTCGGCGGCCGGTGGCGACGACGCTGCTGACCTTCGGCCTGCTGGCGGCCGGGCTGGTGGCGTTTCCGCAATTGCCGGTGGCGCCGCTGCCGGCGGTGGACTACCCCGTCATCTCGGTATCGGCCTCGCTGCCGGGCGCGAGCCCCCAGGTGGTGGCCAACACCGTCGCCAGCCCACTCGAGCGGCATCTCGGCGAAATCGCCGATGTCAACGAAATGACCTCGTCGAGCAGCGTCGGCAGCGCCCGCATCACCTTGCAGTTCGGGCTGGACCGCGACATCGACGGCGCCGCGCGTGACGTCCAGGCGGCGATCAACGCCGCGCGCGCCGACCTGCCGTCCAGCCTTCGCTCAAATCCCACCTATCGCAAGGTCAATCCGGCCGACGCCCCGATTCTCATCCTGTCGATGACATCGGACACTTTGTCCAAGGGTCAGCTCTTCGATGAAGCCAGCACCGTGCTGGCGCAGAAGCTCTCGCAGGTCGACGGCATCGGCGAGGTGTCGGTCGGCGGCAGCTCGCTGCCGGCGGTGCGCGTCGAGCTCAACCCGCAAGTGCTCTATGATTACGGCATTGGGCTGGAGGACGTGCGCGCCGCACTCGCCTCGGCCAATGCCCACAGCCCCAAGGGTGCCATCGATGTCGGCGACCAGCGCTATCAGATCTACGCCAACGACCAGGCCAACCAGGCGGATGCCTATCGCTCACTGATCGTCGCCTACCGCAACGGCGCGCCAGTCAGGCTTTCCGATGTCGGCCAGGTCAATGATTCCGTCGAGAACATCCGCAATGCCGGTCTCGCCAACGGCAAGCCGGGCGTGCTGATCATCCTCAACCGCTCGCCCAACGCCAACATCATCGCGACGGTGGACCGGGTGAAGGCGCTGCTGCCGACATTGCGCGCCTCGATCTCACCGGCCATCGACCTGTCGCTGGCGGTCGACCGCTCGACCACCATCCGCGCCTCGCTGAGCGAGGTCGCGCAGACGCTGATGATCGCCATCGGCCTGGTGATCCTCGTCGTCTTCGCCTTCCTGCGCGACGTGCGCTCGGCGCTGGTGCCGATCGTGGCCGTGCCCGTATCTCTGGTCGGCACGCTGGGCGTCATGTACCTGCTCGGCTTCAGCATCGACAATCTGTCGCTGATGGCGATGACCGTGGCCACCGGCTTCGTCGTCGACGACGCCATCGTCGTGCTCGAAAACATCGCTCGCCACACCGCTTCCGGCATGGGCCGCATGGAGGCGGCGATCAAGGGCTCCCAGGAGGTCGGCTTCACCGTGCTGTCGATGAGCCTGTCCCTGATCGCAGTCTTCATCCCGATCCTGCTGATGGGCGGCATCGTCGGACGGCTGTTCCGCGAATTCGCCATCACGCTGTCGGCGGCGATCCTGGTCTCGCTCGTTATCTCGCTGACCACCACGCCGATGATGTGCTCGATCCTGCTTCGCCCTGAAGGCCAGCGTGAACATGGCCGGCTCTACCGCTTCAGCGAGCGTATCTTCGAGGGCATGCTGGGCTTCTACCGCCGATCGTTGTCCTGGGCGCTCGACAATCCGCTGCTGATCATGGCGGTGCTGGCGGCAACGCTCTGCCTCAATGGCTACCTCTATGTTACCATCCCAAAAGGCTTCTTCCCGCAGCAGGACACGGGACGGCTGACCGGCTCGATCCAGGCCGACCAGGCAACCTCCTTCCAGTCGATGTCGCAGAAGCTCACCCAGTTCGCCGGCATCGTCAGCAAGGATCCGGCCGTCGACGCCGCTGTCGCCTTCACCGGCGGCGGCCAGACCAATTCCGGTTCCATGTTCGTGTCGCTGAAGCCGCTGGCCGAGCGCAAGATCTCCGCCGACCAGGTCATCGCCAGGCTGCGGCCCAAACTGGCAGTGGTGCCGGGCGCCACACTGTTCCTGCAGGCGGTGCAGGATATACGCGTCGGCGGGCGGCAGTCGAACGCGCAGTACCAGTACACCTTGCAAGGTGACAGTTTCGACGAACTGGCGGAGTGGGCGCCGAAGCTGGCCGCAGCGCTGCAAACGGAACCCAAGCTCACCGACGTCAACTCTGACCAGCAAAACAAGGGCCTCGAAGCCGACGTCACCATCGATCGCGACACCGCGACGCGTCTCGGCATATCAGCCAGCGAGATCGACAACACGCTTTACGACGCCTTCGGCCAACGCCAAGTGTCCACCATCTATGTCCAGCGCAACCAGTACCACGTGATCATGGAAGTGGCGCCGCAATACTGGCAAAACCCCGATGCGCTGAAGAAAGTCTATGTCAGCACATCGGGCGGATCGGTTGGCGGGTCGCAGTCGAGCAATGCGGTTGCCGGCACATTCGCTGTATCAGGCAAGTCCACCACTGCCCAATCGGTCGCCGCCGACGCCGCGCGCAACCAGGCCAACAATTCCATCACCAGCACCGGCAGGACGGCGGCCTCGACCGGTTCGGCGGTCAGCACCGGAGCCGAGACCATGGTGCCGCTGTCGGCCGTCGCGCATTACGGCCCCGGCAGCACGCCGCTGTCGGTCAACCACCAGGGCTTGTTCGTCGCCACCACGCTGTCATTCAACCTGGCGCCGGGCATCGCGCTCAGCGAGGGCGTCGAGGCCATCAACGCGGCCGCCGACCGCATCGGCATGCCGGCCACCATCCATGGCAGCTTCCAGGGCACGGCGCGCGTCTTCCAGGACTCGCTGTCCGACCAGCCGCTGCTGATCCTTGCCGCGCTGATCGCCGTCTATGTCGTGCTCGGCATTCTCTACGAAAGCTACGCCCACCCGCTGACCATTCTCTCGACCTTGCCCTCGGCCGGCGTCGGCGCCTTGCTGGCGCTGACCCTGTTCAACATCGAGTTCTCGATCATGGCGCTGATCGGCATCATCCTCCTGATCGGCATCGTCAAGAAGAACGCCATCATGATGATCGACTTCGCGCTGGCCGCCGAGCGCAACGAGGGCAGATCGGCGCATGACGCCATCTACCAGGCATGCCTGCTGCGCTTCCGCCCGATCATGATGACGACCATGGCGGCACTGTTCGGCGCCGTGCCGCTGGCGATCGGCCTTGGCGAAGGCGCGGAACTGCGCCAGCCGCTCGGCATCGCCATCGTCGGCGGCCTGATCCTGAGCCAGATCCTGACCCTCTACACGACGCCGGTCATCTACATCTATGTCGACCGCTTCGGTCGCTGGTGCCGGCAGTTGCGCTTGGCGACGCCACGCCTGCGGACGCTACGCCCACAACCGGGTGAATGAACGCTGCCGAGCAGCTTCCTATTGCACCGACCCAGCGCTACAGACAGCCGCGATCTCGCCGATATTCTGGCAGAAGGCAGGGCTGTCGAGGCGCGGGTCCTCGACCAGCGTCTGCGTGTCGCCACCGGTTGGCTGGCCGGTGAAGAACACCTGGACAGGCTGCCCGCCGCCATGGCTGGCCGCACTGTAGGCGACGACGCTGGCGGTGTCGGCCGATGGCGCAACACCGCTTGGCTGCACCACCAGATCGGCGCCGATATAGGTCAGGTCGTAATTGGTCGATGCGGCAAGGCTGCCCTGCTCGATGGCGTAGCTGCCCGGCGCACTTGCCGTGGTGGCATCGGTCGAGAGCGAGCCGGCGAGCGTGTCGCTGCCAACCAGCCCGAGCCCGCCGACCGTGTAAGTGAGCGGCGGATTGGTTGAGCCCTGCAGCCGGCTTTGCGCATCGGCGACGACTGTGATCGCCCGCTTGCCGATGCTGAAGTCGGCGCCGGCATAGGTGATGTCGTAGTTCGCGTTGGCGGCGTTGGTGATGGAGCCCTGGCCGATCGCGTAGATCCCGAAATTCTCACCCGAAGCGCGATCGAGCGCGCCGACAAGGGCGGCACCAGTGCCAAGCCCCGATGTCGTGTAGCCAAGCGTCGGATCGGTATTGCCGTAAATTTTGCCCTGACCAGCATTGGCGGTCACCGTGACCGCCCGCTTGCCGATGGCGAAATTGGCGCCGACATAGGTGATGTCGTAGTTCGCGTTGACGGCATTGGTGATCGTGCCTTGCCCGATCGTATAGGCGCCGACAGTCTCGCCCGCGCCACGGTCGAGCGCGCCGACAAGGGCCGTGCCGCTGCCAAGGTCGGAGAAGGTATAGCCGAGCGATGGATCGGCATCGCCATAGGTCTTGCCTTGGCCGGCATTGGCCGTGACGGTGACCGCCCGTTTGCCGATCGCGAAATCCGCGCTGGCGAAGGTGATGTCATAGTTCGCGTTAGCGGCGTTGGTCAGTGAGCCCAGGCCAATAGCGTAAGTCCCGACATTCTCGCCGGCGGCACGGTCGAGGCTTCCGACCAACGCCACACCCGTGCCGAGATCCGAGTAGGTGTAGCCATAGGATGACGGGTCGCCATTGCCGTAGGTCTTGCCTTGGCCGGAATTGGCCGTGACCGTGACCGCCCGCCTGGCAATGGTGAAGTTCGAACCGACATAGGTGATGTCGTAGTTCGAGTTATCTGTATCGGTCAGCGTGCCCTGACCGATCGCATAGGTGCCGGCGTTCTCGCCACCGGCGCGATCCAATGCACCGACGAGAGCGGTGCCCGTGCCAAGATCCGAATAGCTATAGCCATAAGACGATGGATCGGCATTGCCATAGGTCTTGCCTTGCCCGGAGGTCGCGGTGACGGTGACCGCGCGCTTGCCGATGCTGAAGGTCGAATCGACATAGGCGATGTCGTAATTCGAGTTGTTGGCGTTGGTCAGCGAACCCTGGCCAAGGACATAGGCGCCGACATCCTCACCCGAGGCGCGATCGAGCGCACCGACCAGGGCCGCACCGCTGCCGAGGTCGGTGTAGCTGTAGACATAGGCTGACGGGTCGGCGTTGCCGTAGGTCTTGCCTTGCCCGGAGATCGCTGTGACGGTGACAGCGCGCTTGCCGATGCTGAAGTCCGACCCGGCAAAGGTGATGTCGTAGTTCGAATTGTCGGCATTCTTCAGCGAACCCTGGCCGATGGCGTAGGTGCCGACATCCTCGCCCGAAGCGCGATCGAGGGCGCCGACCAGCGCCGCGCCACTGCCGAGGTCGCTATAGCTGTAGCCAAGGGTCGGATCGGCGTTGCCATAGGTCTTGCCCTGGCCGGAATTGGCCGTGACGGTGACGGCACGCTTGCCGACGCTGAAATCCTTGCTGACGAAGCTGATGTCGTAGTTCGCATTGTCGGCATTCGTCAGCGAGCCCTGTCCGATCGCGTAGGTTCCGACATTCTCCCCTAAAGCGCGGTCGAGCGCACCGACAAGAGCAACACCCGTGCCGAGGTCTGAATAGCTGTAGCCATAGGACGATGGATCGGCATCGCCGTAGGTCTTGCCCAGGCCGGAATCGACCGTGACGGTGACGGCGCGCTTGCCGATGCTGAAATCCTTGCTGACGAAGGTGATGTCGTAGTTCGAATTGTCGGCATTCGTCAGCGTGCCCTGGCCGATGGCGTAGCTGCCGACAGTCTCACCAGAATCGCGGTCGAGCGCCCCGACGAGAGCGACACCCGTGCCGAGATCCGAGTAGGTGTAGCCATAAGACGACGGATCGGCATCGCCGTAAATCTTGCCCAGGCCCGAATTGGCCGTGACGGTGACCGCCCGCTTGCCGATGCTGAAATCGGCACCGACGAACGTTATGTCGTAATTGGAATTCGCAACATCGAGCGTGCCTTGCTCAATGGCGTAGGTGCCGGCATCCTCGCCCGCGACGCGGTCGAGGATGCCCGTCAGCGACAAGCCGCCGAGATTGGAAACGGAATAGGTATAGGCAGCCGGATCGGCATCGCCGTAGACCTTGCCCTGCCCCTGATCGACGGTGACGGTGATCGCTCGCTTGTCGATGGTGAAATTGGCGCCGACATAGGTGATGTCGTAGTTCGAATTGTTGGCGTTGGTCAGTGAGCCCTGGCCAATCGCATAGGCGCCGGCATTTTCGCCGGCGACACGGTCGAGCGAGCCCGCCAGAGCGACGCCATTGCCGAAGTCCGAAACCGTATAGGTGTAGGAGGTGGGATCATCGTCGCCATAGGTCTTGTGCTGATCAGGATCGGCCGTGACGGTGATCGCCCGCTTGGAGACGCTGAGCTGTCCTGCGCTGCTGAAGGCGAAGCCGTAGCCGTTGAGCGCGGTGAGAGTGCCGGCGCCGATGGTGATCGCATAAGGCCCGCCACCGACCTGCTCGTCGGCGGGCAGCGTGGCGGACGACAGCGACGGCGCGCCGGTGAATGTGTTGGCGGCGCTGTCGCCGAGATAGACATTGGCGACGCCCGCCTGGTAGCCAGACACAGAGTAGGCCAGCGCCGGCACCGTGGTATCGCCATAGGTCTTGGTGGTGTTGGTCGAGGTGAAGGTCAACGTCGGCTGGTAGGCGAAGACATAGCGGTTGCCGCTCGCGCTCACCGCGCCGCCGGCCGCTGTATTCCACACCGCCATGTTGCCGCTGTTGAGATTGCCGAATGTGTTGCCGGCCGGGTTTGCCGCATAGACCAGCCAGCGCCCGCTTGTGGCGGTGACGGCGTCGCTGCCGCGGTTGTTGACAAAACTGCCCATGGCCGACAGCACCGGATCGGTGCCGCTGACCTTGGCGCCGGCCGCGATCGTCAGGTTGCCCGTTGTTTGAAGCTTGACCTGTCCCGTCGTGGCAGCGCCCGCCGTGGCCACGCCGCGCGCGCTGGAGACGGTACCAACGGCAAGGCCGCCTTGGTCGTACAGACTGATCGACCCCGCATTGCCGGCGATCGTGCCGATCTGGTTGCCGCCATTGCCCAGGGCGAAGTCGCCAGAGCCGCCGAGTACAAGCGATGCCGCCGCCAGCCCGTTCGTCTGCGTGACCGTGCCATTCGACGACAGCGCCAGCGTGCCGGCGCCGATCGACACCACCTGGTCGATCGCGAAGGTGGTCGCCGCCGTCTCGATCTGCCAGTTGGCGAAGGACAGGCTGCCTACATAGGTCGAGCCGACCGTTGCCACAGCGGCGTCTTGCAGCGCGGAAAGAGACGTGATCGAGCTGTCCGCTTCATCGAGACGCCAATTGCCGTAGACGTTGAGGTTGGAGACATTGCCGCCCGACAGGCCAGTCCGGAACGTCACGCCGTTTTGAGCACCCGAGCTGTCATTCGGATCCGCATCGCGGACGGTGTAAGCCAGCACGCTGTCGTTGATCCAGCCCGTCGGTACGGCGATGTAGTAATAGCCGTTGACGCCAGTGGTGACCGTGCCGATATCGACACCGTTCGAGACACCGGTGACGAAACCCGGGTTCTTCACATAATAGGGCTGCTTCGTGCCGGAGGAGAGCGGGGTGACGCCACTGTCCTTGTAGGCAATGCCGGAAATCGCCTGGACCCCGTTCGGATAAAAACTCTTCAGATAGGGATAGAGCCCCCCGGTTCCGCCACCGAAGGCCGCGCTCAGGCTGGTGGCGGCGCCGCTCTGCAACTGCGCCGTGGTCAGGCCGGTGCTGGTGACGCCGGCGGTGCCGTTGCCAGCCACACCCGTGGTCGTTCCGGACGTGGTGGTGTCGAAATAGACGTTCGTCACCGTGCCCCAGGAAAAGCCGACGCTGCCGCCAATGCCGGTGGCGCCTGATGTTCCATTCACGGCGCCAGTGGAATAGCCGTCGCTGATGGCACCATTGTTGAACCCTACCAGGCCACCCACGCTGTCGCCACCGAGGACGCTCCCCAAGGCATAGACCTGGCTGATCGTGCCGGTGGGAGAGTTGTAGCCGGCGATGCCGCCGACGGCGTTGGCATCGCGCGATTGCACCGCCACCGTCGAGAACGACCGGGTGATGGTGCCGTCATTCTGGCCGACCAGGCCGCCCGAATTGCTGACGCCTTGGAGATAGCCGCTGGCCCAGACGCCGGAGATCGTGCCCTTGTTCCAACCGGCGATCGCCCCCGTTTCATAGGAACCGCTGGTGTAGCTGTCGACCAGGCCAACGTTGCGCACCACGCCGGCGGTGCCGACATAGCCGAACAGGCCGACATAATTGGCCGGGATTTGCCTGACCCAGATCTGGTTGATGATGTGGCCGAGACCGTCGAAGGTGCCGTTGAAACCGTTGCCGCTGTTCTGGATGTTGGTGTTGCCATCCGTGCCGAGCGCCGTGAAACCGAGCAGGTTGTTCCAGGAATAGGTGGAGCTGGCCTCGATGTCGTTGGCGAGCGCATAGCGGCCGTTCAGGCCGCTGTTGATCTGTTGCAACTGGTTGACGTCGTAGATCAGCGTATAGCCCTGCCCGTTGATCGACAGCGCCTGCGCCCCTTGCGTGCCCGTGAAAGTGATCTCCGCGCCGAGCGCATAGGAGATCGCACCGCCGCTGCCGCCATTGTTGGTGACCAACGAAATGCCGCCGACGCCGCCGATCGTGGCCCCGGCGTTGAAGATGATCGAATGATAAGCGCTGAGCGTCAGCGTGTTGGCGCTCCAGCTGATCGGCGCGGCGATGGTGATGTCGCCGGCCTGCGCGCCACCGCTGCCGGTCGAAATGGTGACATTGGCCAGCGCCAGCTGGTTCTGCAGCGTGGTGACGTTGATGACGCTGTCATTGGAACTGGCAGTGAAACCGCCGGTATCGGCACCATTCGAGATGGTGACGTTGTAGGGGTCAAGCAGAAGATCGCCGGTATCGCCGAAGCGGGCGCGCAAGTCGACCTCACCAGTGTAATCGAGGCGCTGCTTGCCGGAGACTTCGGTGAAGCCGCCATTACCGCCATCGGCCCCACCTTGTGCCGAGATCTTGCCGGCGAACTTGGTCTGCTCATCGGACCAGACGATGACCGTGCCGCCATTGCCGCTGCCGGTCGCATCGGCATTGATTGTGGTGGCCGCATCGATCTCGGTCGTCGCCGCGCGTTGCAGCGTGCCGGAGCCCTGCTTGTCACCGCCGATCTTGACCGTACCGCCGCCGTCCTTGCCCGAGGCGTCGACGACGGCATGTCTAAGCTTCAGCTTCCTGCCGGTGACCGTGACCTTGCCGCCCTTGCCGCCTGCCTTGGCCGAAGCGTCGAGCCTGCCGGAGATCTCGACCGAGCCGTCGTCGCCGCCCAGCACAATGGCGCCGGACTTGCCGGAGACAGTGTGCGCCTCGACAACGCCTGACATGTTGACGGCCTGGCGTGCGGCATCGCGCACCGCCGCTGCCTTGAGTTCGATCGTCCCACCATCGGCGCTGATCAGACCGGAATTGCTGACCAGCGCGTTGCTGCCATCCGCCTTGGTCGGCACCGAAACCTGCAAAAAGCCGTCGCCGGAGAGATCGAGCGTTGCCTTCTTGCCCGAGCCCAGCCCAACCTTGCCGAGCGGCACGCTGATCGAACCGGCATTGTCGACACTGCCGCCGATCAGAGCGGCATAGCCGCCACGGCCGATGCTGATCGAGCCCTGGTTGGAGACGGCTGACGAAGCACCCTTGCCCTCGAACTCCAGCTTGCCGGCCTTGAAATCCTCGTCGCTGATGTCGAGCGAAGACGCGACAAAACCGGCGGCGCTGACCTTGCCGGTTTTGGAGATGGCGATGCCGTTGGGGTTGACTAGAAAGACCTGGCCATTGGCGTTGAGCTGACCTGATATGGTCGATTTGGTGCCGCCGGTGACGCGGTTGAGCATCGTCGAGGTCGAGGTCGGCTGGTCGATGTTGACGGTCGCCCCCGCGCCGATCGAAAAGCTGTGCCAGTTGACGATGGCCGAGTTTGTCGACTGCTTGATGTTCAGTTGCGAGGACGACGGGTTGGAGATGGTGACGCCGCCGGAGGCAACACTGCCGCCGGTCGGCAACTCCTGTGCCCGCGCCGATGTGAAACCGACCAGCGCCGTCGACGCCAGCAGCAGCGCCATCAACGGCGCGCTGGTGCGGTTGAGGCGGTACGGAAAAAGAATCTGGCGCTGCATGGTTCCGCCCCGTATCGCTATTGGACCGCTGCGACCGAACAGACGGAAGCGGTCTCAGCCATGCCCTGGCAGAAGGCGAAGCCGCCAAGCCGGGGATCCTCGACCAGCGTCTGCGCATCGCCATCCACCGGCTGGCCGGTGAAAAAAACCGGAGCCGGAGCGCCGGCGCCATATGCATAGGCGTTGTAAGCCACCGTGCTGGCCGCGTCCGGTGCCGGGACTGTGTTGGGCGGCGAGACAACCAGATCGACGCCGACATAGGTCAGCTCGTAATTGACAGAGGCGCCGAGGCTTCCCTGTTCGATCGCGTAGCTGCCCGGTGCGCTGGCCGACGTCGCAGCGGTTGAGAGCGCGCCGATGAGCGTGTCGCTGCCGACCAATCCCAGGCCACCGATCGTGTAGGTGAGCGGCGGGTTGGGCATGCCTTGCGGCCGGCTTTGCGCATCGGCCACGACCGTGATGGCGCGTTTGCCGATGGTGAAATCCGCGCTGACATAGGTGATGTCGTAGTTCGAGTTTGCCGCATTGGTCAGCGTGCCCTGGCCGATTTCATAGCTGCCTGCATTCTCACCGGCGGCCCTGTCCAGCGCGCCGACCAGGGCGACGCCATTGCCAAGATAGGAATAGCTGTAGCCATAGGACGACGGATCGGCGTCGCCGTAGGTCTTGCCCTGGCCGGCATTCGCCGTGACCGTCACCGCTCGCTTGGCGATGGCAAAGTCGGCCCCGGCATAGCTGATGTCGTAATTTGAATTGGCCTCGTTGGTGATACCGCCCTGCCCAATGGCATAGTTGCCGACCGTCTCCCCGGCAGCGCGGTCGAGAGCGCCAACCAGCGCCACGCCGGTGCCGAGGCTGGTGAACGTATAGCTGTACGAGGACGGATCGATATCGCCATAGGTCTTGCCCTGGCTGGCATTCGCCGTGACCGTCACCGACCGCTTGGCGATGCTGAAGTCGGCATCGACATAGCTGATGTCGTAGTTCGAATTGGCGGCATCGGTAAGCGTGCCGCGTCCGATCGCATAGTTGCCGACATTCTCGCCGGAGGCGCGGTCGAGCGCACCAACCAGATCGATGCCGCTGCCGAGATCCGAATGGGTGTAGCCATAGGACTGCGGATCGGCGTCGCCATAGGTTTTGCCCTGGCCGGCGCTCGCCGTCACCGTGACGGCGCGCTTGGCAATGGTGAAGTCGGCGCCGACATAGGTGATGTCGTAGTTGGCATTCGCGGTCGCGAGACTGCCCTGAACGATGGAATAGGTTCCAGCGCCCTCGCCCGCCTCGCGGTCAAGAGAGCCCACCAGGCCTACACCGTTGCCGAGATCGGAGACGGTGTAGCCGTAGGACAGGGGATCGCTGTCGCCGTAAGTCTTGCCCTGGCCGGCATCGGCCGTGACCGTGATGGCGCGTTTGCCGATGCTGAAATCCGAGCCGACATAGCTGATGTCGTAGTTGGAGTTGTTGGCAGCGGTCAGTGTGCCTTGCCCGATCGCATAGGTGCCGACAGCCTCGCCCGAAGCGCGGTCGAGCGCGCCGACCAGCGCCACACCAGTGCCAAGGTCCGAATAGGCATAGTCGTACGATGACGGATCGGCATTGCCGTAGGTCTTGCCCTGGCCAGCGGTCGCCGTGACAGTGACGGCCCGCTTGCCGATGCTGAAGCTGTCGCCGACATAGGTGATGTCGTAGTTCGAATTGGCGGCACTGGTCAGCGAACCCTGGCCGATGGCGTAGCTGCCGACATCCTCGCCCGAAGCGCGGTCGAGAGAACCGACCAGTGCGACACCCGTGCCGAGGTCTGAATAGGTATAGAGGTAGGATGACGGGTCGGCATCGCCGTAGGTTTTCCCTTGGCCAGCGGTCACAGTGACCGTGATAGCCCGCTTGCCGATGCTGAAGTCGTTACTGGCAAAGCTGATGTCGTAGTTCGAATTGGCGGCATTGGTCAGCGAACCCTGGCCGATGGCGTAGCTGCCGACATCCTCGCCCGAAGCGCGGTCGAGGGAGCCAACCAGGGCCGCGCCTGTGCCGAGATCCGAATAGGTGTAGCCGTAGGATGACGGATCGGCATCGCCGTACGTCTTGCCTTGGCCGGCGGTCGCCGTGACCGTGACAGCCCGCTTGCCAATGGTGAAATCGTTGCTGACGAAACTGATGTCGTAATTCGCATTGGCGGCGTTGGTCAGCGTGCCCTGGCCGATCGAATAGGTGCCGACGTCCTCGCCGGCGTCGCGGTCGAGCGAGCCGACAAGTGCCGTACCGCTGCCGAGATCGGAGTAGGCGTAGCCATAGGACGATGGATCGGCATTGCCGTAGGTCTTGCCCTGCCCGGAATTCGCAGTGACGGTGACCATCCGCTTGGCAACGGAAAGCAGACCACTGCTGCCGAAGGCAACGGCGTAGCCGTTCAGCCCAGCGACGTTGGCGGCATCGATAGTGATCGTATAGGTCCCGGCTCCGAGCGGCTGGGTGGCAAGCGTAGCGGGGGCATAGAGCGTCGGCGCGCCGGTGAAGGCGGTGGAGGCACTGTCGCCGAGATAGGCGTTGGCCACCCCTGCCTGATAGCCCGAGACCGAATAGGTCAGCGTCGGCATGGCGTCGCCGTAAACCTTCGACGCATTGTCGGAAGTGAAGGTCAGCGTCGGCTGGTAGGCGAAGACATAGCGATTGCCCGTCGCACTTACGGCGCCGCCGGCAGCCGTATTCCAGATCGCCGTGTTACCGCTGTCGAGGTTGCCGAATGTGTTGCCGGTCGGACCTGCGGCATAGACAAGCCAGCGGCCGGTTCCGGAGACCGAAACCGCGTCGCTGCCACGGTTGTTGACGAAGGCGCCGCCAGCCGAGAGCACGACATTGGCGTTGCTGCCCGCGGTGACTTTGGCCGTGGATGCGACCGTCAGCTTGCCTGGGGTCTTGACCGTGACCGCGCCACTCGCGGTCACGCCGTTGACACCTGCGACGGTTCCAACCGTCAGGTCGCTGTTGTCGGTGACGCTGACTGTTCCGGTCGAGGCCGCCAGAGTGCCGATCGCATTGCCGGCATTGTTGAGCGCATAGTTGCCGCCGCTGCCCAGCAGGAGAAGGCTGCCCGCTCCTATCGAGGCCGTCTGGGTCACCGCTCCCGTCGAGGACAGCACGAGCGTGCCCGACACATAGGCGGCCTGGTCGATGGCGAAAGTCGCTCCCGACGGGTCGAGCTCCATATTGGCCAGCCCGCCGATCAGGCTGAAGGCCGTGGCATTGCTGCCGACCGCCGTCGCGCGCGCGCCGTTGAGCGCCGACAATGTCGCCGCGGACCCTTGCTGCTTGAGATAGGCGCCGTAGATCGACAGGCCGCTTATGTTTCCGGTGGCGTTCTGCTGGAAGGTGGCGCCGGCCGAGGGTCCGCTCGACGTCACCAGCACCTGGCTGCCGCCCGCGGCGATCGTGCCGTTGGGCAGCAGGAAATAATAATAGCCGTTGGCGCCGGTCGAGCCGACCGCCGAGGCCGGCATCATCGAGCCGTTGACCAGAATGTTGGTAGCGACGCCGGCAAGCGGTGTCGTGCCACGATCGCTGTAGGCCGTCCCGGTCGCCACCTGCGGTGTCGTCGGATAAAGCCATTTGAAGTAAGGCAGGCTGGTGTTGGCAACGAGCCCCCAGGTCGACGACGAGAAGCCGGTCTGCAGCGCCGCCATCAATTGCGCCGTCGTCTTGCCGGTGGCGCTCGCGCTTGCGCCTGTGGTGATGCCTGCACCGATGCCGGACAGGCCCGATCCCGCTGTATCGGTGTCCCAGTAGGATGCCTTGACCGTCGCCGGTTTGTTGTTGCCCGACGTGTCGGCCATGTTGTTGCCGACCAGTCCGCCGACATTGGTCGTGCCGCTGACAAAGCCGATCGAATAGGAGCTCTGTATGCGGCCAAAAAGGGAGACACCGCCGGAATAGACCGAGCCGTTGAGACCGACGAGGCCGCCGACATTGCTGGTGCCATAGACGGCGCCGGTCGCGTAGGTACCGTTCGTGCCGGCGATCGCGCCGACGATGCTGAGATTGCGTCCGACAAGGCCGCCGACCTGGTCCGTACCGCGCACCACGCCAGTGGCGAAAGAGGTATCGATGTAGCCGCCGGCATCGTTGTTGCCAACCAGACCGCCGACAGCGGTGACTCCGGTCACCGCCCCGGTCGCATAGGCTTGCGTGGCGCTGAAGGTGGAGAGGCCGATCAGCCCGCCGACATTGTTGCGTCCGGTGACGGCACCGGTTGCATAGACAGTGTCGGTCGGACCGCTGCCGACCTGGCCGGAGGCCTGCCCGAACAGGCCGCCGACATTGTCGCCGGTCGCCGTAACGGTCCCGGTCGCATAGGAGGTATTGTAGAAGCCGGCCAGGACATAGCCGAACAGGCCGCCGACATTGTTGCGGCCGCTGACCGCCCCTGTTGCCGAAGCGGCAACATTGGTGCTGACAGCCTCCACCCAGCCGCTGCTGGAATTGTTATAGCCGGCGAGCCCGCCGACATAATCACGGCCACTGACCGCGCCRCTTGCCGAGATGTCGTTGACGTAACCGGCTTCGATCGAGCCGGCGAGCCCGCCGACATAGTCGCGTCCGTTGACTGTCGTCGAAGCGGAGGCGTTCATGAGATAGAACGGATAGTAGGTGCTTCCGTCGCTGGCATAGCCGTGATTGCCGCCGAGAAGCGCGCCGACATGGTCGCGCCCGGTGATCGAGCCGCCAGCCAGTTTGACGTTCTGGATGGTCGCGGCGTTGGCATAGCCGAAAAGGCCGACATAGTCGGTCGTCGGCCGGTTGATGAACAGGTTGGAGATGGTGAGGCCCTTGCCGTCGAACGTACCGGTGAAGGCATGCTCATTGGTGGTGCCGAACGGCAGATTGGAATTGGCCGGAAACCCGGTGCCGGCATCCAGCGCGCTGCCGATCGGCACGAAGCCGGCGGCGCCCCATACGCCCTGACCGCCTGCCGTCGTGCTGGCATCGATATCGTTGCCGAGCGTGTATTTGCCGTTGAGATTGAGCGCCATCAATTGCAGCTGGTGTGCATTGGTGATGGTGGTCGAATATTCCGACAACAGCATCGGCCGCGTGCCGCCGGCAGCACCTCCGGCATTGTTGAGCGTCGAGTCGGCATCGACGATCACCCAGCCGGCGCCACCGCCCGTGGTGCCGAAGGTCCAGCCGGTGAAGCTCGACGCTGTCAGGAAGTCGCTGGTGTGCAGCCCCGTTCCGCCGGTGGCGGTGTTGGGGCCCCAGCCGGCGGCGGCAGTGGCACCGGTGGTGTCGAGGTCGAAATAGGAGGAGGCAATGCTGCCGCTGTTGTAGCCGACGATGCCGCCGGGGTTGCCGCCGGTCAACGCACCGGTGGCATAGGAGTTGGTGACCGTGGTCGTCGCGTCCAGGGAGGCACCAACGAGACCGCCGACATAACCCTGGCTCGCGTTGACCGCGCCGGTTGCGTAGGAGGTGCCGATGCTGGCCGTGCCTTTGGTGGAGCCGACGAGGCCGCCGGCCTGGCTGGGGCCACTGGCGGTCACAATGCCCGAGGCATAGGAGGCCGTGATGGCGGCGCTGTCGAGATTGCCGACCAGGCCACCCGCCTTGGACGGGCTGCCCGCCGTCACCGTTCCGGTGGCGAAAGATCGGGTGATCGACCCGCCACCACCGGCGTCGCCGACCAGGCCGCCGCCGCTGCTCTGCCCGCCAACGATCACCGCGCCGCTGGCTGAAGATCCGGTGATGGTGCCCGCGAAAAGATTACCGACAAGCCCTCCAGCAATGTCGAAATTCGTCGCCTGCACCGAAGCCGTGGAAATGGCGTTGCTGATCGCGCCGCTGCTGAAGCCGACGAGGCCGCCGACGGAGCGGTAATAGTCGGCAGTCGTCTTAACTGTGCCGGAGACGGTAACGGCGCTGACCGTTCCCTCGTTCGTTCCGGCGAGTCCGCCGATGGCAGCACTGCTGGCGGAGCCGGTCGTTCCCGTGATGGCGACATTGGCCAGGTTGAGGTTGCGCACGGTGGCGCCGGAAGCGATGTCACCGAACAGACCGACGTTGGCGTCGGGCGATGTTATGGTCAGGTTGGAGATGGTGTTGCCGAGGCCGTCGAAAGTACCATTCAGCGTATCGACGGCAGCCGAGGTGAGGGTCGTTCCGGTCGCATCGATGCCGCGGCCGAGCGCGTAGTTGGCGCCGCTGTTGTTCTTGATGTTGCGCAAATCGTTGAGCGTGTTGACCAGCATCGCCGCGTTGAGCGTGCCGCCGCCGGCGATGTTGCCGGAATAATTCTCGGTCGGATTGGCGTAACTCGTCGCATTGACGCCGCTTCCGGCCGGATTGACGGTCGGGTTGTAGTAAATCGAGACGGTCCCAGATGTGCTC
>NZ_JBFUGJ010000044.1:0-28997 GCF_056402975.1 Mesorhizobium sp. P3_A9
CGCTTGGCCAGCACCGTCGGGTCGCCCAGGCTGAACGGTCCGGGCTGGCCGGGCAGGGGCGCGGGCAGCGCAGCACGGCGGCGGATGATGCCAACCGGGATCGAGAAGAACGGGTTCCTGTCGGCAGTGGAATAGACGATGGCGCCGACCTTGCCACCCGGCTTCAGATGATCGCGCATGCCGCCCAGCGCCCGGTTCTGGTCGGGAAAATAGATCAGCCCGACGCGCGAGATCACCGCGTCGAACGGTTCGGCCGAAATGGCATCCAGCATTTCGCCATCGGCGACGGCGGTGTCGACATTGGCGTAGCCGGCCAGCCTCGCATTCTCGGCGGCAAAGTTCAGAACGCCCGCCGAGATGTCGGTGGCCAGCACATAGCCCGTCGGCCCGACACGCCGCGCGGCCGTCAGCGTCTGTTCGCCGGCACCGGCGGCGACGTCGAGGACGCGGCTGCCCTTGCCGACATCGGTCATGTCGAGCATCAGTTCGGTGGCGGGTCCGAGCCAGCGGGTCAACAGCGGACCCCAGCGGTTCCAGGCCTCGGCGGCACTGTCCCATTGCTTGCGGGTGGTTTCCTTGAACTTTGCCGGATCGAAAATCGGTTGCTGCATGGTCATGGCTTCCTCCGCGAAGGCACTATTGCCTTGCCGGAAAGCCTAGGGATCGCGTAGTTCTGGTGCCATTCTCGAAATCTCGACGCCCATTTTGCAAAATTGCACGGATCGGGGTCCAGGATGCATTGGGATGACTTGCGGATTTTCCTGGCCGTCGCGCGCGACGGCTCGATAAGCGGCGCCGCAAAACGCATGAACATCCAGCACTCCACCGTGTCGCGGCGCATCCGGCTGCTGGAGACGCAGCTCGGCACGCGGCTGATCGAACGCAAGAAATCCGGCTACGAGCTGACGCCGGCAGGCGACGAACTGAGAATGGCGGCCGGCAAGATGGAGATGGAGGTGCTCGAGGTCGAGGGCGCGCTCGGTGGTCAGGAAGACCGTGTCGCAGGCGAGCTCAGGGTGTCGGCGATCAACAACATGGCTTCATCCGTGCTGATGCCGATCTTCGCCGGCTTCAGCGAGGCCTATCCGGACATCCGGCTGCATGTGCAGGTCTCCAACAAATATGTCAGCCTTGCCGAACGCCATGCCGACATCGCCATCCGGCTGACCAACACGCCGCTCGACACGCTGGTCGGCACGCGGCTCACCAATGTGGCGTCGGCCGTCTACGGAGAGCGGCGCTATCTCAGCGGGTTGCGCGCCAGCGGCGCCAGGCCGCTGTGGGTCGGGGTGGAGTGCTGCGCCTTCCACCAATCCTGGACCCATGCGGCCTGCCCGGATCACCATCACAGTTTCTTCGTCGATGACACGCTGCTGACGCTCGCCGCCCTGAAACAGGGGTTGGGCCTCGCCTATCTGCCCTGCTTCATGGGTGACAGCGCCGAGGAGCTGGAGCGTTTTCGTGAGCCGGACCCGGTCCATGATCTCGGGCTGTGGCTGCTCTACCATCCGGACCTCCGGCGAACCAAGCGCGTCAGGGTGTTTCGCGAGCACATGGTGGCGGCGATCCGCGACCAGAGCGCGTTGTTCGAGGGCCTCTTGCCGCAGCCATCAGGACCGGCTTGATAGGTCGCTGCCGCTACCGGTCACCCCGACGGCGGCGCGGTCACGGGCTTTGTTCAGCCATCACGATGAAGTTGCCGCACGTGTCGTCGAAGAAGGCGGCGGTGGGAGGATTTCCTTGTGCCTGCTTGAGGTTATCGCCCACGCCTAATCCCGCTTGTTGAAGAATTCCGTCAGCACAGGCGCGTGCGCGGCGGCTTTCAGCATGTGGTTCTGGCCGGGCAGCGTTCGGTAGCTGGCATTGGGCACCGCCTCGGCCAGCGCCTTGTTGCCGTGCTGCATCCATGGCGGGCTCTTGCCACCATCGGTGACGAGCGTCGGCACTTTCAACGCGGCCCAGCGGGCGGGATCGAGTGGCTTGCCGAGCTGGTCGCCGGCGACGATGGCGCCGTCATAAGGCAGCGTATGCGCCACTGCCTTGAGCTTGCGCCAGATCGGCGTCAGCTTCATGAAAGCGATGAGCAGGCCGGGCGTGCCGACCGATTTGAGGAAGGCGGTTACGGCGTCGCCACGACGGCCGTCAGCTATGGCTTGCCTGATCGTTGCCCAGTCGCCTTGCGTGGTCGCGCGGCTGTCGTCGACGATCAGTGGCGCTTCGTAGAGTGCGAGTTTCCGGATGCCGGGCAGGCGGGCTGCCGCCAACAGCGCCGGCATGGCGCCTGAAGACATGCCCCAGACACAGGCCTCGCCACCGGCAACCTGCAGCACGGCCTCGATGTCGTCGACCTCGCGCTCGACCGCGTAGGGCAAGGTGTCGCCGCTGTCGCCACGGCCACGGCGGTCGTAGCGGAACACGGTGAAGCTGCCTTCCAGCGCCTTGGCCAGCTGAAGGCTCGGTCCCATGGTGCGGGAGCAGAGCGCGCCGTCGACAAGGATGAGCGGATGACCCTGGCCGCGGCGCTCGCAGGCGATCGGCGTTCCATCCCCCGACAACACGGCTTGCGTGGTCGGCCTGGCGCTTTCAGCCAGCATGGTGGGCTCCCGTGGCTATCAACTGTTCCAGCCGGTCGAAGCTCTGCATCCAGCCGCCGCGCATGCCGAGCGCCAGCAGGCGTTCGCGGTCGGCGGTGCTGGCCAAGGTGACTTCGAAATGGACATAGGTGCGCGCGCCGGTGGGCGTGAAGGTTACGGTATGGCGGCTTTGGCCGGGCGGCTTGCCGGCCCATTCCTGGATTTCGGGGTCCGGTTCGTCGCGGTAGCTCAGCCTGGCGTTTTCGACGATCTCGAGATAGCTGCCCTGGTTACGGTAGAGCGCGCCACTGGCGGTCAGCATGTCGATGCGCCAGCGACCGCCGACGCGCAAATCGATCGCGCAATGGGGAATGGTGCAGTCCTTGATGCCCCACCATTGCGCCACCAGATGCGGATCGGTCCACAGCTTAAAGACGCGCTCGACCGGGGCGTTGAAAATCCGCTCGATGGCAAAGCTGCGGTCGGCGGGTGCAGGCGCGCTCATTCCGGTCTGTCCGCGCCGCGCCGCAGCAGGTCTTCCATGCGATCGAAACGGTCTTCCCAGAGTTTGCGGTAATCATCGAGCCAGCGGTCGATGTCGCGCAGCGGCTTGAGCTCGATGCGGCTGAGGTGCTTTTGCGCCGCGCGGCTGCGGGTGACGAGGCCAGCCTGTTCCAGCACGCCGACATGCTTGGAGACGGCACGCACGGTGAGCGCAAAGGGCTGCGCCAGTTCCGCGACCGACGCTTCGCCGTCAAGCAGCCGGGCCAGGATCGCCCGGCGTGTGGGGTCGGCGAGGGCGGCGAATGTGTCGTCGAGGGAGATTTGATGAGTCATTATGGAACCATGTAGTTCTGGAACTAATTGGTTCTGTATAAGCGCGTGCCGATCTTGTCAACGGCTTGGCGCCGTAGCGCGGCATCAGGCGCGGGCCTTTCCGCCGATCAGAAACGGGTGATGAAGAATTTCAGGGCAAGCAGGTAGAGGACCAGAACGATCACCCGCACCACATCCTCGTGGGAAGTCAACGAGGCAAGGGGAGGGAGACAAAACCGCTCGGAACGGAACAGACAAAGCAATTCGTCAACTCGAGACGAGATTATCGCCGCCGGCACGAGCAGGCCCGCGATCGCCGCCCCTGCCCATAAGACGGCGTGCGTGCCGGACAAGGCCTTGAGCCATCGTGGCTGTTGCCTGACAAAGCCTGGGGCGTTGTCGGCCGGCACGTGGCCATGGACGACAAACCGCGCAATGTTTTCCCACTGGCCCTCCGCTATGCCAGCGCCATGACTGCCCTGGACGAACTCACGCTGTGCGATCGCCGGATGGGGCGGAGCTTGCGGCCCCGCTTGGTCGAAGCCGTCGAACCCGGCGCCTCCGAGGTCGAATTTCTTGAACCACTCGAGGCTCTTTGGAAGCAGAGCCACGACCCAGTCCGCGCTGGCAACGACGTTCAGCACGCGGGCAACCCGGCGATTTTCGACGAGTGACAGCCAGTCATAGCTGCAGCGCACGACGCTGCCAGCGAACAAGACATGGTCAAAGACGCAGGCTGGATAATCCTGGAGGCCGCGGGCCGCGAGATAGGTGCCGTTGGAATGACCGACATAGTGGAATTTCGAATTCGGATATTGCGCCACCGCGCCGACATACTGATCCATGAACCATTCCACCTTCTGGCGCCTGATCCAAGGCAGGATGAAGGGGAGCATGGCGAAATAGCCGTAGGTCGGCGTCCAGGCGCGGAAGACGGTCGGCCGCTTGGTCAGCGCGCGGACTTTTTCGGCGACACGATGGGTCCAGAAACCATCGTCTCGGATGCCGTGAATGACGAATACCGTCTGCTCGACGGTCTCGTCGGGTTTGTCGATCTCGTCGATCAGCAAATCCGGATCGGAAGCGATCTTCGCCAGGTCTTCCCTGGTATCCGTCAGCGCGTGCACAAATCTCTCTTTACGGGCCGAGGCCGCCGCCGCCTCGCTGCCGGATCCAGTAAAGTGGATCGCACTCATATGGTCGGTTTCATTGAACTGGATCAGAAAATAGGTGCGATTGCCCGACGAGTTGCCGTCGACCGCGATGTCGACCTGGTCGAACGGGGATATGAGATCGTCCCGGCTGCCGATGAGCTGGATCAGGATGGGTTCAGGCGGCGGCGCCGCAGGCTGGCTTGCGGCGGACAGCGATGCGGCGTTGCCGGCGCCGGCCGCGAGGCATTGGCGGCGGTAAGCCAGCCAGTGCAGGCGCGTCTGGACCATGAACGGGGCGCCCAGCCTGATGTCGAAGATGGTGGGAACCCAGCCTTTCGGCGCAAGATGCCCAAGCAGCCCGCAAATGTTCAGGCCGATGGAATATTTCCAGCTCAGGCGCGGCGAAATCTGCCAGCCGCGGTTGAAGGCTGCCAACAACACAATCCGCTCGACCTTGGCGGCCCAGCCGCGTGGCCCCTGCTTGTCAAATTTTCCTTCGGCCCGGAATCCGGGCGGATTGCCCGCCGCAACGAGAAACACCCGTCGCGCGATGGTCGCGCCCATGCTGTGTCCGGCAAGGATGATCCGCTCATAAGCCGGCTCTTTGCGCACCAGCTCGTCGATTTCGCGTACAATCTCCAGTACGATGTCGATGGCGCGTTTCGTGCTGAGAGCCAGATGATAGGGGAGCTTCGGGACATAGGTATCGACGCGGTGCCTCGTTCCGCCGTCGTCCTGGCCCAGCGCCTCCCGGCTGGCCTGTGCGACGCCCCCAACCCTTTCCGGCGTGGACCGCCAACCATGCAGAATGACGACCAGAACCGGTGGTCCGTCAGCACTCTCGACACCGCGCGTAAAGCCCTCGACTGACATGCCCGTTCCCCCTTTTTTGGCAATGAATCATGCCTTGCAGATGCCGGTTCACGGCTCTGCGTCGGGTACGGCTCAAGCTGTCGCGACCGGTTGCGATGGGACCCCAACCCGCGCATCAACGCTCCGACCCGGCTTATGCTCCGCCAGGACCAGGCTCTTGCTTCCCCGCCAAATACTTCCAAGCACCAGATGCAATACATCTTATCCCTGTGGGCGCTGAAGTCCACTCCAAATGATAAAGCAAAGGCGGGAATTCGAAGTCTTGGTTCGACTTCGAATTCCCGCCTGTTGATCTTGGGATGTCGTCGTTTGGGTGGGGGTGCCGATATCGGAAGCGTGTCGGCCTCCCTTTGCCGGGCAGGAAACCCGCTGCCCGGCAAGAGGGTCTTCTAACCGCCTCAGGCGGCCGCCTTCTCACCCGCGATGCCGTTCAGCACATCGATCGCCTCGCGCGGCAGGTCGAGTTCGGCCGCCGCCAGGTTCTCACGGAGGTGGCCGACCGACGAGGTGCCGGGGATAAGCAGGATGTTGGGCGCGCGGCGCAGGAGCCAGGCGAGCGCCACCTGCATCGGGGTGGCGCCGAGTTTCCTGGCGACGCTGGCCAGCGTGTCCGACTGCAGCGGGGTGAAGCCGCCGAGCGGGAAGAACGGCACATAGGCGATGCCGGCAGCACCCAGCTTGTCGATCAGCGCATCGTCGTTGCGGTGGGCTATGTTGTAGAGGTTCTGCACGCAGACGATCGGCACGATGCGGCGCGCCTCCTCGACCTGGGTGAGGGTGACGTTGCTCAGCCCGATATGCTTGACAAGGCCCTGCTGTTGCAGTTCCGCCAGAACTGTCACCTCCTTGGCGATCGAGCCCTCGGACGGTTCATGCAGGCCGTCGGTGCGGCGGAAGTTCACCACGTCGATCGCATCGAGGCCGAGATTGCGCAAATTGTCGTGCACGGCCTGGCGGAGCTCGTCAGCGGCCATCGCCGGCAGCCATGCGCCCCTGTCGTCGCGGCGGGCGCCGATCTTGGTGACGATGGTGAGACCGGCAGGGTAGGGGTGCAGCGCCTCGCGGATGATCAGGTTGGTGACGTGCGGGCCATAGAAATCGCTGGTGTCGATGTGGTCGACGCCGCTGGCGATCGCCTCGCGCAGCACGGCGAGGGCGGCGTCACGATCCTTCGGCGGGCCGAAGGCGCCCGGTCCGGCCAGTTGCATGGCGCCGTAGCCGAGGCGTTTCACGGTGCGGTCGCCGAGCTTGAAAGTTCCGGCTTTGCTGATGTCGGTCATGGTCTCATCTCCTTTGGATCAGCCAGATATAGACAAGGCGCGCCTGCACGATAATATGGTGCAATCGGTACACCCTGTGCGGAAGGGCGAACAATGGCAACGGATCTCGGCGACCTCCAGGCATTCATGGCGGTGGCGCGCGCCGGCGGTTTTCGCGAGGCGGCCAGGGTGAGCAGCGTCAGCGCCTCCAGCCTCTCGGAGACGGTGCGGCGGCTGGAGACCGGGCTCGGCGTTCGGCTCCTCAACCGCACGACGCGCAGCGTCGCACCCACCGAGGCCGGCGCGCGGCTGCTGGAACGGCTCGGCCCGGCGCTTGGCGAAGTCGAGGCGGCGCTCGACGTGGTCAATGGCTTTCGCGGCCGCCCGGCCGGCACGCTGCGGCTCAACGTGCCCGTCGTCGCGGCGAAACTGGTGCTGCCGCGACTGTTGCCGCCTTTCCTTGCCGCCTATCCCGACATCAGGGTCGAAGTGACCGCCGAGGACAGTTTCGTCGACATACTGGCGAGCGGCTGCGACGCCGGCATCCGCTATGAAGAGCGGCTGGAGCAGGACATGATCGCGGTGCCGATCGGCCCTCGCCGGCAGCACTACGCCACTGCCGCCGCACCGGCCTATCTCGACCGGCATGGCCGGCCCGAGCACCCGCGCGACCTGCTCGATCACGCCTGCCTGCGCGGACGCTTCGCCAGTGGCCTGACGCCGCCCTGGGAATTCGAACGCGACGGCGAGGTGGTGAGCGTCGAACCGACCGGCCCGCTGCTGGTCAGCACCGGCACGGCCATGGCGCTGGCGCTCGAGGTGTCGATCGCCGGCGGCGGCATCGTCTCGCTGTTCGAGGACTGGCTGCGCCCCTATTTCGACGATGGCCGGCTGGAACCGGTGCTCGAGCCGTGGTGGCAGGAGTTTTCCGGCCCGTTCCTCTACTACCCCGGCCGCCGCCTGACACCGGCGCCGCTGCGCGCCTTCATCGATTTTGTCGGCACGATGCGCTGGGGTTGAGGTGTGGAATGGTGGCGAAGCGCCTCGAGAACGAGAGCGAAGGCCGGTGAAGGCTGGCGGCGGCCCGGATAGTAGAGGTGATAGCCCGGGCGTGGTGTGCACCAGTCGTCCAGGACGCGCAGCAGCCGGCCGGCGGTGATATCAGGCTCGACCACGTCCAACGGCAGATAGGCAAGCCCCAATCCGTCGAGCGCCGCTTGTCGTATCAGGCTTATGGAATTGAACACGGCGCGACCCTGGACGCGGGCCTTCAATTCGCGGTCATCGTTGCGAAATTCCCAGATATAGAAACCGCCATGCGTCGGCAGACGCATGTTGATGCACTGGTGCTCGGTGAGGTCCTGCGGCGTGCCCGGGAGCGCCCGGCCTTCGAAGTAAGCCGGTGCGCCAACCACCGCCTGTTGGAAATCAGGACCGATGCGCATCGCGATCATGTCCTTGTCCACCTGTTCGCCAAGTCGCACGCCGGCGTCGTAGCGTTCCGCCACGATGTCGATCAAACCATAGTCCGAAATGATCTCGACGTTCACATCCGGGTAGTTGGGCAGCAACCGAGCCATGGCCGGCCAGAGGATGGTTTCAGCGGCGTGCTCGACGGAATTGATCCTGACCGTGCCGGCCGGCTTGTCGCGCATTTCCCCCAATGCCTGGATGTCGCGTTCGATTTCATCGAACCTTGGTCCGATGCTGCTTAGAAGCCTCTCGCCGGCCTCCGTCAGGGCGACGCTGCGGGTCGTGCGGGTCAGAACTCGGAGGCCAAGCCGCTCCTCCAGGGTGCGGATCGTATAGCTCAAGGCAGACTGCGATACGCCGAGCCTGGCAGCCGCCCTGGTGAAACTCTGCTCACGGGCGACCGCGATGAAGGCCAGAAGGTCGTTCACATTCTGCCTTCGCATTCATCAATCCCATTTCTAGGTTCATGCCGATAATACCATCTAATCCCGTTTCGTAGCAGGGGCTACCTAAAGCGCGTCGCGTCGAAACGGATTCATGCGACACGCTTTAGGTCTTTGTTTTTATGCATGTCGTCGTCCCAAAACCGAGGTCACTTTTGGGCGACATGCATTAGCCCCATCAACGAAGGGATTTCGGAACATGAGCAAAGTTTGGTTCATCACGGGCGCCGGGCGAGGCATGGGCCTGCATATTGCCAGGGCAGCGCTCGCCGCCGGCCATCAGGTGGTCGCTACCGGCCGCAATACGGACAAGGTGGCGAAGGCGGTCGGTCAATCGGACAGGCTTCTGGTGGTCAAGCTGGACGTCACCAGCAGCGCCGACGCGCAAACGGCTGCCAAGGCCACCATCGAACGCTTTGGCCGCATCGACGTCCTGGTCAACAACGCGGCCAGCTTCCAGGCCGGCTATTTCGAGGAACTGTCGCCTCGGCAGATGGACCTGCAACTGGCCACGAGCCTTGTCGGCCCGATGAATGTCACCCGCGCTTTTCTGCCCGCGATGCGCAAGCAGGGATCGGGCAGGATCATCTCGATCTCATCGACGGCGGGCCTTATGGGTTACGAATTCTGCACCGCCTATTCGGCGTCCAAGTTCGGTCTCGACGGCTGGATGGAAGCGCTGCAGGTCGAGGTCTCGCCGTTCGGGATCGAGACAATGATCGTCAATCCAGGCTTCTTCCGCACCGAACTTCTCACCGAGGAATCGACCCAGTATGCCGATCTCGCGATCGCGGACTACAGCGCGCGCCGTGCGCAGCAGGAGGCCTTCTGGACCGGTGCGAACAGCACACAGGGCGGCGACCCCGCAAAACTGGCGCAGGCCCTGATCACGCTGGACAAGGAGGCCGCGCTTCCCCGGCGCTTCCTGGCCGGCGCCGATGCCATCGCCACGGCTGAGCAGAAGATCGCGACATTGCAGAAGCAGATCGAAGCCTATCGCGAGTTGTCGAGCTCACTGGCTATCGAGCCTTGATTGAAATTCCATTGGCGTCGCAGGCACTCTTACCTGCGTTCAGATTGCGCCTGTGCCGCCATTGGCACCAAATACGCTTCCATCGGTATAAGTAATTTCGCCCTAACCAAGCAGGACGAAAAGTGCCGCATGCTCTGCCGGCTGACCCGCCTGACCGAGGGGGTATCCTGGCCGAACTCGTCCATTTTCCCCGGCAACTGCCCCCCAGCAACCTGCAACGGCGTCGTCGCGGGATCGCACATATGTGGCTCCGACAAGTGATAGCGGTCTATCTTTTCAGAGATCGACCTTGGCATTGTCGCCCACATTCGGCTTGGAACCGGTGACAGCCGCAAACACCATCTTTGCAGTTGCCACGATCAGTCCTGGGCTGTCCCACAGTTCGCCCTCGTCAGGTGTGACCGTTATCAGACGAATTTCGGGATCCTCGGCGTTGTCCCACCATGCCGCGTCAGTCTTCTCCCACAACTCGGCGATTTTTTTCCTGTCATTGTTCACTGCGGCAGCACCGGAGATAGTGACGTATTTGTAGTGACTGCTGTCACTCCAGGCCAACGTAACCTTCGGATATTTCGACAGCTGTTTGTTCTTGGCACTGTCGTCATTCACGAGAAAGTAGATGGCGTTTTCTTCGCGGAACACGCGCGCGGAGAGCGGCCTGGCTCGATTGTATTCGCCGTCCCACGTCACAAACATGCAGACGTCGATTTCCTTGGCGAGCTGCCAGATGCGATCAGTCGCCTCGGCTGGAGTCAGATCCGTCTGTTGCTCTTGACGCTTGGCCATAAACTGTCCTCCGGGGATTGGATTGCGCTGGTACAACTCGCGTCCGGCCGCGACGTTCCCTGGGGAATTTCGTTGAGTGGTGTTCGTAATAATTAACAACCCGGCGGCGAGCAAAGCTGGCCAGTGTCAGCGACTATCAACACTGATTAGTGGGTTCGATTGCTGATGCCGGTGCGAGCAGAACCGGTGCGAACGGCACGGGTAATCCCTGCCGCGAGCGTCAAACTGCCGGGTCGAAACAGATTCAACCGGCGCGCTTAAGTGTCTGTTCTCATGCTGGAATGCATGTCGTCGCGCAAAGCTGCAGCCGGTCGGTGGTGATCCCGGCTATCCCAGGGAAACCATATTCCAAACAATCCAAAGCCGGTCCGTAACGCTTTGTTTCCTTGCCCGGCGTATCCACGGGGGCCGCGTCGCGCATGGCCGACGTGCGATGGACGTGTGAAGCATGGGTTCGCCCTGGTCCGAATTGCTGGCCAATCTTGCGGTCGTTGCGATGTTCGTTTCGGTCTGGATCCACACGCATGTGTGGCTGGATCGCAGGCCGGCCGTTGTAAAGGCTGCGGCCTTCGGCCTGCTGATGGGCGCCGGCGCCATCATCCTGATGCTGACGCCGATGCAGTTGCAGCCGGGCGTCATGGTCGATCTCCGGGCGACGATGATTGCGGTTGCCGGCTTCTTCGGTGGTCCTGTTGCCGGCATTGTCGCCGGCGTCATGGCCGGCGCCTTCCGGGTTTTCGAGGGTGGCATCGGCGCCTTCGCCGGCGCGGTCGGGATCGCGGCCACCATGCTGATCGGCATTGCCGGCAATCTTGCGCTGAGGGGCCGCGCCCCCACCATGCGCGATATCATGATCCTGGGTGCGGCGGCCGCGTGCGGTTCGCTGCTTGGCCTTAGTGTCCTGCCGCGGTCCATTATCGAGACGGTCCTGCCAAAAGTGGTGTTCCCCTCCAGCCTGCTCATCTTTGTCTCCGTGGCGATGTCGGGGCTGGCGATCTACCAGGAGCGGCGGCGCCTGGAAGCGCTGCAGTCGAGGCGCATCTTCAAGGCCGTTGTCGAGACGCTGCCCGATTGCCTCAACGTCAAGGATCTCGACGGGCGGTTCATCGCCGCCAATCCGGCAACGGCCGAACTGATGCAGGCGGCAAACGCGAAGGCGCTGATCGGCAAGACGGATTTCGATTTTTATCCCCGGGAAACGGCGCAGGAATTCCGCGCGGACGAGCTTGCGGTGTTGGCATCGGGCGTCTCCACCACCATCGAGCAGCGCCTGCACCATGAGGACGGCACCGATGCCTGGCTGGCGACGCTGAAGGCGCCGTTTCGCGACAGGACCGGGGCCGTCATCGGCCTGATCACGCACAATCGCGACATCACCCAGCGCAAGCAACTGGAGACCGAACTGGCGGAAAGCCAGGCCAGGCTCGGAGACGCGCTGACGCATATGGCCGACGGCCTGGTGATGTTCGACCCCGACGGCAGGCTGATGCTGTGCAACGCCCAGTACCGCGCGCTGTTTCCGAAGACCGCCGACATCAGGGTGCCGGGTTCAAACCACCGCGACATCTTGCGCGCCTCGGTTGCACGCGGCGAAAGCGTCACGCCGCCCGACGCGGCCGAGGACTGGATCGCCGACATCATGGTCTTGCAGACGCAGGCCAGCCACCGCCAGGTGCGGCTTGCCGACGGGCGCTGGCTGGATGTGCGGACCCGTCCGACCGGCGATGGCGGCAGCCTCAGCGTGTTTTCCGACATCACCGAGGCCAAGCAGATCGAGGCCGAACTGCTGGCCGCCAACGAGAAGCTGAACCTGCTGGCGCACCGCGACGGGTTGACCGAACTGTTGACGCGGCGCGCCTTCGACGACGCGCTGGCGCGCGAATTCGCCCGCGGCCGGCGCAACATCACGCCGCTCAGCCTGCTCATCATCGATGTCGACTGGTTCAAGCGCTTCAACGACCAGTATGGCCATCCGGCGGGCGATGAATGCCTGCGCGCCGTCAGCCGCTGCATCGAGGCGACGGCGCGGCGGCCGGCCGACGCGGCGGCCCGCTATGGCGGCGAGGAGTTCGCGATCGTCCTGCCCGAAACCGACGCGCGGGGCGCCTTCGTCATCGCCGAAACGCTGCGGGGCAAGGTGCGCGAGCTCGGGCTTGCGCATGCCGGCAGCGAAAAGGGCGTCGTGACCGTCAGCATCGGGGTCGGCACCTTCGACGGCAGTGCTGATATCGAGATCGCCGATCTGCTGCGGCGCGCCGACGAGGCGCTTTACGGCGCCAAGGCCGCGGGGCGCGACCGCGTGCATGGCTGGCGCCCGCATCTCAGCGAACCACGCTCGACGGGTTCCCAGCGCAAAGCGTGAGCCCTGGCTGTCATATCGATGTCATCGTCGGTTGCTATTAATCCATAAATCTGGATATATGGATTTATGGACAAGACAACAGCATTGCTGGCGCTCGCAGCACTCGGCCAGGAAACCAGGCTGGAGGTGTTCCGGCTTCTGGTCCGGGCCGGGGCCGAGGGTGTGCCGGCCGGCGAGATCGCCACAAGGCTGGGCACGGTGCAGAACACCATGTCGGCGCATCTGAAGATACTCGGCCAGGCCGGGCTGGTGCATGCCGAACGCGACGGGCGCAGCATCCGCTACACGGCCGACATGACCGGATTTCGCGATCTGCTGGCCTATCTGATGGAGGATTGCTGCAACGGCGCGCCGGAGCTTTGCCAGCCGATCATCCAGGCGATGACCTGCAAATGTTGAGGTGGTCGGTTCGCCCTGCGGAAGCGACTGGACGAGATCGGCCGCAACCTGCCCAAGGCAGGCTGAGCCTGGAGGAATCACAATGTCAGATCACATTCTGAATGCCGGTGAAACGGCGCGGCCGAGCATCGGCTTCGTCGAAAAATACCTCACGGTGTGGGTGGCGCTGTGCATCGTCGCTGGTGTTGCCCTCGGCCATCTGCTGCCGGGGGTGTTCGGCGCGATCGCGTCCGCCGAAATCGCCAAGGTCAACATCCCCGTCGCCGTGCTGATCTGGCTGATGATCGTGCCGATGCTGCTGCGTGTCGATTTCGCCTCGTTGGCCGGCGTCGGCACGTATTGGCGAGGGATCGGGGTCACGCTGTTCATCAACTGGGCGGTGAAGCCGTTTTCCATGGCGCTGCTGGGCTGGCTCTTCATCGGCTGGCTGTTCCGGTCCTGGTTGCCAGCCGCGCAAATCGATTCCTACATAGCCGGGTTGATCATTCTTGCAGCCGCACCTTGCACGGCCATGGTGTTCGTCTGGTCGAACCTTACGCGCGGCGAGCCGAACTTCACGCTGTCGCAGGTGGCGCTCAACGACGCGATCATGATCGTTGCCTTCGCGCCCATCGTCGGCCTGCTGCTTGGGCTGTCGGCGATCACCGTGCCATGGGGCACGCTGGTGCTATCGGTTGCCCTTTACATCGTCCTGCCGGTGCTCGTTGCCCAACTGGTTCGCTGGCGGTTGCTGGCGGCTAAGGGGCAAGGCGGGCTCGATGCGCTGCTGGCAGCATTGCAGCCCTTGTCGCTGATTGCCCTGCTGGCGACGCTGATGCTCTTGTTCGGTTTCCAGGGCGAGCAGATCATCGCCCAGCCGATGGTGATCGCGCTGCTGGCGGTACCGATCCTGATCCAGGTCTATTTCAACTCCGGTCTGGCCTATATGCTCAACCGGCTCTCCGGTGAGCGGCATTGCGTGGCCGGACCATCGGCCCTGATCGGTGCATCGAATTTCTTCGAACTGGCGGTCGCAGCCGCGATCGCGCTTTTCGGGCTGAATTCGGGTGCGGCACTGGCAACCGTTGTGGGTGTGCTGATCGAAGTTCCCGTCATGCTTTCCGTGGTGTGGATCGTGAACCGAAGCAGGGGTTGGTACGAACAGGGGGCCGCCGTCCGCAACACCGCGTCTCGCGAAAGGACACCGCAATGACYATCACCATCTATCACAACCCKKCCTGTGGCACSTCGCGCAACACGCTGGCGATSATCMGSCAGTCCGGCGAGGARCCGGAGGTGATCGAATATCTGAAGACRCCGCCRTCGCGCGAAAARCTSGTCGARCTGATCGAGGCGATGGCGATGACCCCGCGCGACCTGCTGCGCGAGAAGGGCACGCCCTATGCGGAACTCGGCCTTGGCGATGCCAAATGGAGCGACGACGAGATTCTTGATTTCATGCTGGCGCATCCGATCCTGATCAACCGGCCGATCGTGGTGACGCCGCTCGGCGTCGTGCTCGCCCGGCCATCGGAAGCGGTGCTCGATATCCTGCCCAACCCGGATATCGGCCCGTTCATCAAGGAGGACGGCGAGGTCGTCGTCGATGCCGGCGGCAAGCAGGTCATCTGAGTCCTATTTCGGTATTTTTCGAAATAAGGCTTGACGACTCTTGTCGCTGGCGGCATGTTATTTCCATGAAACTCGAACAAGCAGCGAAGCAGTTGGAAGCGCTCGGMAATCCGACGCGGYTSAAYCTCTATCGCATYCTGGTCCGGGCCGGYGMRGCGGGCMGGCCGGTCGGCWYYCTGCAGGARAGCCTCGGMATCGCCGCCTCGACGYTGTCGCAYCATCTGCACCGGCTGATCCTSACMGGSCTGGTSASSCAGGAGCGGCAGGCGACGACGCTGATCTGCCGCGCCAACTATCCCATSATGAACGACCTCATCGGCTTCCTSGCCGACGAATGCTGCGCCGATGTGGCTTGCAATCCGGCGGCTGGTGACGCGGCCGCATAATTTTTTGCCTGTTATTTCGATAATACTGGAAGGATAGAAGCTATGGCCACACAAAACGATCTGCCCATCGCTGTCATCGGCGCCGGCCCGGTTGGCCTGGCGGCCGCCGTTCATCTCTTGGCCCGGGGCCTGCCGGTAAAGCTCTATGAGGCCGGCAGCGGTGTCGCGGCCAATTTGCGCGATTGGGGCCATGTCCGMGTGTTCACGCCCTGGCGCTATTGCGTCGACAAGGCGGCCGGCCGGCTGCTCGAAAGCCATGGTTGGCAGATGCCGGACGCGGAAGCGTTTCCGACAGCCGATGAACTCGTCGCGGATTATCTCGAACCGCTCGCCAATCTGCCGGAACTTGCGCCGGCGATCGAAACCAATGCGCGTGTCGTCGCCATATCGCGCTGGGGCGCCGACAAAGTGCGCGGCAGTGAGCGCGCGACGCGGCCCTTCATGCTCGTCGTCGAAACCGCCGATGGTATCAGGCGTGACAGCGCCCGGGCCGTCATCGACGCCTCGGGGACATGGCGCACGCCCAATCCGCTCGGCGCCGGCGGTATCGCGGCGGAGGGCGAGGCGGAATTCGCTGGTCGCATCGCCTACGGCATTCCGGATGTCCTGGGTCGCGACCGCACGCTCTATGCCGGCCGCACGACACTGGTTGCCGGTTCCGGCCACTCAGCGGCCAACGCCTTGCTCGACCTTGCCAGCCTGGCGGAGGCCGAGCCCGGCACGGCCTTCATCTGGGCGGTGCGTGGAACCGACCTCGTGCGCATCTATGGTGGCGGCGACGCCGACCAACTGCCGGCGCGCGGCGAACTCGGCGCCGATGTGCGCGACCTCGCCGAAAGCGGCCGCGTCAGGCTGGCGACGGGCTTTGCGACGCTTGCGATCCGAGAGCATGAGGGTCGGCTGATCGTCGAGGGGCAAAGCGAGGAGGGCTTGGCTCAACTTGGCCCCGTCGACCGCATCATCGCCGCGACCGGTCAGCGCCCTGACCTGTCGCTGACCCGGGAGCTCAGGCTCGATCTCGATCCGTGGTTGGAAAGCGTCAAGGCGCTCGGTCCGCTCATCGATCCCAACGAGCATTCCTGCGGCGACGTGCCGCCGCACGGCCATCGCGAGCTCGGCCATCCGGAACCCGGTTTCTACACGGTTGGCATCAAGAGCTATGGCCGTGCGCCGACTTTCCTGCTGTTGACCGGCTACGAGCAGGTCCGCTCGGTCGCGGCGGCGATCGCCGGCGACATGGCGGCGGCCGATGCGGTGCAACTGGTGCTGCCCGAAACCGGTGTCTGCACCGTGCCGGCAGGCCGCGCATCGCAGGGTTGTTGCGGCGGGCCGGCGCCGGCGGCGATCGATGCCTGCTGCGTCGCGGATGCCGACGCCAAGGCCGCCGGCAAAAGCGGTTGCGGCTGCACCGGCAAGATGGAAGCCGCCGCGTGAGCGACGGCAAGATCCCTGCCTCGGCCATCTGGGCGCTGGGTGCCACCCAGATCATCGGCTATGGCACGCTCTATTACAGCTACAGCATCCTGGCGCCGGCGGTGGCGGCGGAGCTCGCCTGGTCGCAGCAATGGGTGTTCGCCGTGCTGTCGGTGTCGCTCTTGGCAAGCGCCATCCTGGCGCCGTTCGCGGGCAACCTCGCGGACCGTGTCGGGGCAGGGCGCCTGATGGTGCTGGGATCGTTGGCGGCGGCGGGGGCGCTGCTTTTATGCGCGCTGGCGCCGGGACGTGCCGGCTTTGCCTTCGGCGTGCTGGCCATGGAGCTCGCCTCCTGCTTCGTCCTTTACAGCACGGCCTTCGTCGCCATCGTGCAACTCGGCGGCGCGGGCCGCGGCATCACTCATCTCACCTTGATCGCTGGCTTCGCCTCGACCCTGTTCTGGCCCCTGACGACGCTGCTGCACCAGCATCTTGGCTGGCGCGAGGTTCTCGTTCTCTTTGCCGCGCTCAACGCCTTTGTCTGCCTGCCGATCCATTGGTGGCTGGCCCGGCTTTCCGGCCGCACCGGCAAGGCCCGGGAGAGGATCGTTCCGGTCACATCAGGCATGTCTGGCCCCGCGTCCGGCCAGCGATGGTCGCCGCTGTTCATGCTGGTGCTGACCGGATTTGCCATAGAAGGCTTCATGCTTTCGGCTGTTCTCGTGCAGATGGTGCCGCTGCTCAGCATGGTCGGTCTCGGCGGAGCCTCGGTGCTGGTCGCAAGCCTGTTTGGCCCGTCGCAAGTGGCGAGCCGGCTGGTCAACATGCTGTTCGGCCGGGGCCTGACACAGACATCGCTGGCGCTCGGCGCGACCGCAGCATTGGCCGGCGGCCTTGCGGTGCTGCTGCTGGTGGCGCCCTCGGTTCCCGGCGCCATGCTGTTTGCCGTGCTTTTCGGCTTCGGCTCGGGCCTGATGAGCATCGTCKSSGGCACGCTGCCGCTCGAACTGTTCGGCCAYGAMCGCTACGGYTCCTATGTCGGSTGGATCACGGCRGCGCGKCAGTTCWGTTCSGCCTTCGCSCCGTTCGGCCTCACCTTGATGATATCGGGCCTCGGCGTTTTCCCGGCCTTGTGGCTGAATGTCGTGGTCGGTCTGTTCGGCATCACGGCCTTCACCGCCGTCGCGCTGATCAGCCGGCAATCGCGCAGGGGTCAAATAGGTGGCGCGACCGATCCGGCCGCGCCGAACGCGGCGCCGCTCGGAACGGCAATGGCCTCCCCGCATTCGCAGTAATCAGGCACGCCTTGCGCGAATGACGCCCCAAGCGCCGGGGCTTGACGATCTTCCGTGCATCCCGTCATATGCAAAAAACTTTTTTGTATGTGTTGGAGACTTTGAATGACCCAGGTCAATCCGGCGAATGCGGAACTGATCGAGCGCGGCCGCGGCCGTGTCGCCTGGATCCGCTCGCGCATGGCGATGCTGGCCACGCTGCGTGAGGAGTTCCGCGCCAGCCGCCCTTTCGCCGGCAAGCGCATCGGCATGTCGCTGCATATCGAGCCGAAGACGGCGGTGCTGCTCGAAGTGCTGGCCGAAGGCGGCGCCGAGATAATCGGCACCGGCAATCACGGTTCGACGCAGGACGATGTCGTCGCCTTCCTGCAGAGCCAGGGCATCGGCGTGTTCGGCCGCCGCGCCGATACGCTCGCCGACCATCATGCCAATCTGGCGCGCGTGCTGGACGCACAGCCCGACATGCTGCTCGACAATGGCGCTGACCTTGCCGCCGGCATTGTCGAACGCGGCAGGGCGGCGTCCATCCTGGGCGGCACCGAGGAGACGACGTCGGGCGGCGACCGGCTGCGCGGCGAGCTGGCCGGCAAGGTGCCGTTCCCCTCCATCGTCATCAATGACAGCCCACTGAAGGCGATCGGCGAGAACAAGCACGCGGTCGGCCAGTCGGTGGTCGAAAGCTTCATGCGTGTCACCAATCTGATGATCCCCGGCCGCCGCTTCTGCATCATCGGCTATGGCTGGTGCGGGCGCGGCATCGCCCAATATTTGCGGGCGCTCGGCGGCCGCGTGGCGGTCGTCGAGGTCGACGAGATCAAGGCGCTGGAGGCGGCCCTCGACGGCTACCGGGTGGCGCCGCTGGCGGAACTGGCACCGTGGGCGCAGGTGTTCATCACCGCCACAGGTCGGGCCGGCGTGCTGCCGGCCGAGGCGATCGCCGCCATGCAGGATGGCGCGGTGCTGGCCAATTCCGGGCACTTTCCGTGGGAGATCGACACCGAGGGTCTCGCCGCCATGACGACCGGCACCACCGATCTGGACGGTACCTTGCGGCGTCTCGACCTCGCCAATGGCCGCCATGTCATCCTCGTCGCCGAAGGGCGCATGTTCAACCTTGCCGGCGTCGAGCCGAAGGGCAATTCGATCGAATCCATGGATATCGGCTTCATGCTGCAGGCGCTGTCGCTGGAGCGGGTACTGAAAGGCGAGGGGCTGGCGGCGGGCGCGCAGCCGGTGCCCGACGACATCAACCGGCGCATCGCCCGGCTGATGATGGCTACGATGGGGGCGGCATGCTGACTATACTTGCCCACAATTCCTGATTCTGATCCTGGAAAGCTGCATGGCTGGCAAAATTGCTGACGCGCCGGACTATTCGGTACCGGCCCTGGAAAAGGCGTTCGACATCATCGAACTGCTGGCCGAGCAGAAGGACGGGCTGAACCAGGGCCAGATTTCCGAAGCGGTCGGCCGCTCGATCCACCAGATCTACCGCGTGCTGCAGGCGCTGGAGCGGCGCGGCTACATTTTTCGCGATCGCCCGGCCGGACTCTATTTCCTGTCGCCGCGCCTGTTCGAACTGGCGCACCGGCACGAGCCGTTGCGCGGCCTCGTCCAGGCGGCGCTGCCGTCGATGCGGCGGCTGTCGGACGCCATCCAGCAATCCTGCAATCTCGGCGTCCACAATGCTGGACGGGTGCTGATCCTGGCGCAGGTGGAAAGTCCGGCGGCGTTCGGTTTCCGCGTGCGCGTCGGTGCCGAGTTTCCGCTGTTTGCCACCGCCACCGGCCGCACGCTGATGGCGTTCCAGCCGCAGGACAGAGTCAATCAATGGCTGCAAGCCTCTGGCATCCCTGATGAAAAGGCCGATGTCGAGCGCGCGCTTGCCCGCATCCGTGCTGCCGGCCACGAGGAGGTGGCGGACGGGTTGCAGCCGGGCGTCATCGATCTTGCCTTTCCGGTCATCGGGCCGTTCGGCCATTCGGTCGCGGCACTCACCGTGCCCTATGTAGCGACCAGCTACAGCATGCTCGACCTTGCCACCGTGCGCCGCCATGCCGCGCGGGCGGCGCAGGAGATCGGGCTGGTGCTGGCGCCCGAGCCATCAGCCCAAAGCGCGCCATGACCGATCCCTCCGAACCAATCGTCAAGACCGTTGCCATTGGCGCCGCGCCGGCCAAGCTCTGGCGGGTGCTGACGGCACCCGAAATGATCCCGCAATGGATGTCGGACGAAGAGCTGACCGTCAGCCTGGAGGGACATGAGGGCGGCGCGATCGTGATCCGTGGGCTGCTGCATGGCATGCCATTCGAGAACCATGGCACCGTCCGCGCCTTCGAGCCCGAGAAGAGTTTCGCCTACAGCAATTGGAGCACGCTGTCGGCCTCGCGGCTGGCGGATATGCCGGAAAACCACACGCTGGTCAGCTTCGCCCTGGCGCCGGCGGATGGGGGAACGCTGCTGACGCTGACGCTCAGCGATTTCGCCGAGCCGGCGATCCGCCCGCATGCCGATCTCTATTGGGGGCCGACCTTGCAGATCCTGAAGGCGGTGTGCGAGCGGCGCTGGGCAAGGACGGCCGCCATCGCAGCGACGCCGGTCTTCACTCCCTGGGGCGCTTAGAACAGTTCACCGTTTCACGGAAACGGCGAACCGCTCTAAGTCCTTTTTTTACGCAATTCCGGACGGAAAACCGTTCACACTTTTTCCTGGAATTGCTCTAGCCAACGCGCGGATACGGTCGGCGACCTTGCTGTCGATCGGGTTGTAGACGGTCAGGTTCAAATCCGGTCTGCCGTCGACCGCGAAGGATGAGTATTCCAGCTCGATGTCACCCAGTTCCGGGTGCTTCAGGCGCTTTGTTCCGTCGCCATGGGCGAGCACGTCGTTCTCCTGCCACAACTCAGCGAACTCGGCGCTGCCGCTGCACAGTTCGTCCACCAACTGGGTGACCTCGGAGACCGCGCCGGCGCGCGCCGCATCGGCGCGGAAGGCGCCGACCACGAAACGGGCGAGGTTTTGCCAATCGTGCTGCTTGGCGCGGATGTGGGGCGTCAGGAACATGAAGCGCAGGACGTTGCGTCGGCCGGCGGGGATGCTGCCATAATCGGTCAGCACGATCTCGGCGGCGCGGTTCCAGGCAACGACGTCCCAGGTCGCGGTCTTGATCAAGGCAGGGCTGGCATCGAGCGTGTCGATGAGGCGCTGCAGCCGCGGGCTGACGCCTTCGTCGCCCCGGTAACGGACCTCGGGCGGGCGCCCGAGCCCGAGCATGAAGAGATGTTCGCGCTCCGCCTCGGTCAAAAGCAGTCCCTTGGCGATGCGGTTCAGCACATCGGCCGAAGGCGCGCCGCCACGGCCCTGTTCCAGCCAGGTGTACCAGGTCGGGCTGATGTTGGCGCGCTGGGCGACCTCTTCGCGGCGCAGCCCCGGCGTGCGCCGGCGGCCGGAGAAGCCGAACGAAGAGGGATCGAGCCGGGTGCGCCGGTCCTTCAGGAAGGCAGCGAGCGTGCCGGGGGAATTGGTGGGCATTCTGTCGCCATCCTGTTAGCAATTATACCATGATAAGATCACTACTTTAATGGAATAATAGACCGTCGATATTACGCAGGCAACTGCAGGAGATTTTGCATGCGTATCTTTCTCACCGGCGCGACCGGTTTCATCGGCTCGGCCATCGTTCCCGAACTCATCCAGGCCGGCCATCAGGTGGTCGGCGTCACCCGCTCCGATGCCGGCGCCGAGGCACTCACCGCCGCCGGCGCCGAGGTGCATCGGGGAACCCTTGAAGAGCCAGACGGTCTGCGCGACGGCGCGGCCAAGGCGGACGCCGTGATCCACACCGCCTTCGATCATGATTTTTCGCGCTTTGCCGAGAACTGCGAAAAGGACAAGCGCGTGATCGCCGCCCTCGGCGCCGCCCTTGCCGGATCCGACCGGCCGCTGGTGATCACATCAGGCGTCGGCATGGGCAGCCCCGGCCACGGCCAGCCGGCGGTCGAGGACGTCTTCAACGCCAGCCATCCCAATCCGCGCATCGCCTCGGAACTCGCCGGAAATGCCTTGCTGGAGGCTGGCGTCAACGTGTCCGTGGTGCGCCTGCCGCAGGTCCACAATCCGGTCAAGCAGGGGCTGATCACGCCGCTGATCGAGATCGCGCGTGAAAAAGGTGTTTCGGCCTATGTCGGCGAAGGCAGCAACCGCTTTTCTGCTGGGCATCTTCTCGACGCGGCGCGGCTTTACCGGCTTGCAGTGGAAAAGCGCCAGCCCGGCGCGCGCTACCACGCGGTCGGCGAGGAAGGCGTCGAGGTGCGTGCCATCGCCGAGGCGCTCGGCCGAGGGCTGAAATTGCCGGTCGTTTCCATCGCGCCGGAAAAGGCGGCGGAGCATTTCGGCTGGATGGCGATGTTCGCGCCGATGGACCTGCCGGCCTCCAGCGCGCTGACCCAGGCACGGCTCGGCTGGCATCCGACCGGCCCGACGCTGATCGCCGATCTCGACGCCATGCGATATTGAGGCGCTGACAAAGCGGGCTTCAGCAGGGGCTGACGGCGTAGCGCAGATGGATGAGCCCATGTGCGAGGGTTTCGCAGCTTGTCAGCGACAACTGCATCTTGCCCGCCAGGCCGCTTTCGCCGAACTCGGCAAAACCCTGGTTTGCCGCCCGCGCATCGAGCGCGGGCGCGACGAGCAGGCTGAGTTCGTCGACAAGCCCGGCTGCGAAGAAGGAGCCGTTGATGCCGGCGCCGCCTTCGAGCAGCAGCCGGCTTATGCCGAGTTCTTGCGCCAGCACATCGAGCACCGCGGCGAGGTCGATATCAGCCGTTTCCGACACGATGTAGGACACGCCGTCGGCGGCCAGCTCGGCCAGATGGCTGTCGGAGACGCCGTGCCCGAGCAGCACCACGACATGGTCGCCGCCGACATCGGGCTTGGCAAAGTGGAGCTTGCCCGAGGCATCGAGCGCCACGGCAAAGCTGCCCGCATCGCGTTGGGCGAAATGGTGCGGCCGCTCGACCTTGCCGAATTGCGCCGGCGGGTGCGCGCCGGCCTTGCTCATCTCCGCCATGGTGACACGGCCGACGATCCAGCCGTCACCTTCGAGATCGCCGTGGATCTGCTCGTAGAGGCTTGACCACTCCGCCCGGGTCCCGTCCGGGCTCGTGGTGTAGCGGCTCGGATGCAGGCTGCCGTCGAGCGAGGCGAGCATATGGCAGATGATGCGCGGCTTCATGCAATTCTCCGGAGATGGGCTGGGCGTGGTTCAAACTAGGGCCGTGGCCGGAGAATGGAAGCCGGACAGGCCGGCTCGGTCAAAATTCCGACAATTCCGATAATTGGCCATCAAACACTGTTATATCGATGTTGCACAAATGGTTGACCCTGGGTTAGCATCCATTTGCTGATGCCGATGGGAGGCAGTTTTTGCAACGGATATCAGCTGGAGCGGCATGCGCTGTCTTGCGCACGGAGGATGCTCCAACACTTTGAACCGACGCATGATCCCTTCTCAGGACCGATCCCGGTCTTGGGGATTATGCGTCTCTGTGGAGGAGGATCAACCATGAACAGACGCGAATTCCTGATGACGTCCGTGGCGGCGGGCGCGATGATGCTGGCCGCGCCTTCGGCATTCGCCGAGGACAAGCTCACCATACTGGGCTCGGTGCCCAATCTCGGCTTTCCGTTCTTCGTGCACATGCTGAACGAGATCAAGGCGGAAGCCGCAGCCCAGGGCGTCAACCTGACCGAAAGCGACGGCCAGAACTCGGCCACCAAGCAGACCGCGGATATCGAGGCCGCACTTGTGCAGAAGGTCAACGCTATCGTCATCTCGCCGCTCGACGTCAACGCGCTGGCGCCGGCCATCGAGGAAGCGGTCAAGGCCGGCGTTCCGGTGGTGACGATCGACCGCCGCGTCGACGGCGTCGAGGGCATTCTGGCCCATGTCGGCGCCGACAATGTCAAGGGCGGCGAGGCCGAGGCGCAGGCCATGGTGGCGGCGTTCCCCAATGGCGCCAAGCTGTTCCATCTGCAGGGCCAGCCGGGTGCGGGACCTGCGATCGACCGCAACAAGGGCGTGCACAATGTGCTCGATCCGCTGAAGGACAAGTACCAGATCATCTTCGAGCAGACCGCCAACTTTGCGCGGGCCGAAGCGCTGTCGGTGACCGAAGCCGGCCTTGCCGCCAACGGCAAGCCGGACGCCATCATCTGCGCCAATGACGACATGGCGCTCGGCGCGCTCGAAGCGTGTGCTGCGCGCAACTTCACCGACGTCAAGATCTACGGTTTCGACGCGCTGCCCGAGGCGCTGGTTGCCGTGCGCGACGGCAAGCTCGCCGGCACGGTCGAACAGTTCCCCGGCCAGCAGTCGCGCACCGCCGTGCAGATCGCGGTCGCCTACGCCAAGAACAAGACCGAGCCGAAGGAGAAGCTGGTGCTGTTGACGCCGATCGTCATCGGCAAGGACAATCTTGATAAGGCGGAGAGGTTGAGCGAGACGAAGTAGGGGATTGGAGAGGCCGGCRGGACAGCACCCCCCTCTGCCCTGCCGGGCATCTCCCCCGCAAGGGGGGAGATTGGCTGTTCATTCTGCTTTCGCCAAAACGTTGCAGGACAAGCGCCGTCAAAGACACTGCCGATCTCCCCCCTTGCGGGGGAGATGTCCGGCAGGACAGAGGGGGGTGTTCAAGCGCGACGGGACCAGCATGAACCGCATCGAGGAAGCAATCATTGGCTGAAGCCGCACCCGTCCTGCTCGCCGTCGAGGGCGTCACCAAGCATTTTTCCGGCGTCACCGCGCTGAGCGACGTCTCGCTCGACATCCGCCCCGGCGAAATCCTCGGCCTGCTGGGCGAAAACGGCGCCGGCAAATCGACGCTCTTGAAAATCCTGTCGGGCGTCATGCCGCCGTCCAGCGGGCGCATCACTTTCGATGGCGCCGACTACGCGCCATCGAGCCCGCAGGATGCCAAGCGGCTCGGCATCGTCACCATCTACCAGGAGCTCAGCCTGATCCCGACGCTGACGGTGGCGGAGAATATCTTCATCGGCCGCGCGCCGGTCGGGCCGCTCGGGCTGGTCAACTGGCGGCGGATGGAGGCGTCGTCGCGAGAAATCATCGCCCGCGTCGGCCTTTCCATCGACCCGATGACGCCGGTGTCGGCGCTGTCGGTGGCCGAACAGCAGCTGGTCGAGATTGCCCGCGCGCTGTCGCTGAAGAGCCGGCTGATCATCATGGACGAGCCGACCTCGGCGCTGACCGAGACCGAGGTGCAGCGGCTGCTGTCGATCATGGACCGGCTGCGCCAGGACAAGGTCGCCATCATGTTCGTCACTCACCGGCTGGAGGAGGCGTCCGCCATCTGCGACCGCATGACGGTGCTGCGCGACGGCCGGCTGGCCGGCCATCTCGACCGCCAGGGCGGGCCGATCCAATTGCCGCGGATCATCGAGAAGATGGTCGGCCGCGCTGCCTCCGAACTTTACGCGCGGCCGGCGCAGCGTGCCGTCGCCGGCGATGTCGTGCTGTCGGTGCGCGGTCTGCGCACCGTGCGCGATCCGGAGGCGCCGCRTGCCATCGTGCTCGACGGTGTCGACATCGATCTCAAGGCCGGTGAAATCCTCGGCGTTGCCGGCCTCGTCGGCTCCGGCCGCACCGAGCTGGCGCGCGCCATTTTCGGCGCCGACCGGATCGCGGCGGGCACCATCACGCTCGACGGCAAACAGATCGCCCCGGCCTCGCCGGCCGATGCGATCGCGCTCGGCATCGGCCTGGTGCCGGAAGACCGCAAGCACCAAGCGATCTTTGCCGCGCTAGGCATCCTGCCGAATTTCTCGGTCGCCTCGCTCGGGCGCTTCAGCAACGGTTTTGGCTTCATGGCCGAGCGGCGCGAGCGCGATGCGCTGTCGGGTTTCAGAAAGATGCTGTCGATCCGCATGGCCTCGGCCGAGCAGGCGATCGAGGGCCTGTCGGGCGGCAACCAGCAGAAGGTGATCCTGGCGCGCTGGCTGGCGCGCGATCCAAAAGTGCTGATCGTCGACGAGCCGACGCGCGGCGTCGATGTCGGTGCCAAGGCGGAGGTGCACCAGATTCTGGTACAGCTTGCGGCGCGCGGCATTGCGGTGATGATGATCTCGTCCGAACTGCCCGAAGTGCTGGCAGTGTCGGACCGCATCGTCACCATGCGGCGGGGCCGCATCACCGGCGAGATGCCGGGCGTCGAGGCGAACGAGGAACGATTGATGGAACTGATGGCGCTCGACAGGAAGCCACAGGACGAGAGGCAGGCACGATGAGCGTGACGGAACAGAGCGAGCGTGGCGGCATCAATTTCGCCCGGCTGTTGATGAGTTTCGGGCCGCTGCTGTTCCTGGCGGCGCTGATCGTCGTTTTCACCGTGCTGAAGCCAAGCTTCATGGATCCGATCAATTTGTTCAACATCACGCGGCAGATCTCGATCACCGGGCTGATCGCGCTCGGCATGACCTTCGTTATCCTCACCGCCGGCATCGACCTGTCGGTCGGCTCGCTGCTCGCCTTCTGCGGCATGGTCGCCGCCGTCGTCGCCAAGGGCGGCACCGCCAACACACTGTCGCTGTCGACGTCAGGCACGCAAGGCTATGGCTGGTTCGCGGCACTGCTCGCCGCCGTCATTGTCGGCGCTGCGGCCGGTGGCGTGCAGGGGCTTGCCATCACCAGGCTGAAAGTGCCGCCCTTCGTCGTCACGCTGGGCGGGCTGACGGTGTTTCGCGGGCTGACGCTGACCATCTCCAATGGCGGCCCGATCTCGGGCTTCGACGCCTCGATGCGCTGGTTCGGCACCGGCCTGATCGGCCCGGTGCCGGTGCCGGCGATCATCTTCGCCATTGCCGCCATCCTGTGCCACATCGTGCTGCGCTACACGCGCTATGGCCGCGCCGTCTATGCCGTCGGCGGCAATGCCGAGGCCGCACGGTTGTCAGGCCTGCGCGTCGACCGCATCCTGGTCTCGGTCTATGTCATCGTCGGCTTCTTCGCCGGCCTTGCCGCCTTCGTGCTGTCGGCGCGGCTGAATTCGTCCGAAGCGGTTGCCGGCATCGGCTACGAACTGACGGTGATTTCGGCCGTCGTCATCGGCGGCACCTCGCTGTTCGGCGGCATCGGCTCGGTCGGCGGCACAGTGGTGGGTGCGGCGCTCATCGGCGTGCTGCAGAACGGGCTGCAGTTCAACAATGTGTCGTCCTACACGCAGAGCATCGTGATCGGGCTGATCCTGATCCTGGCGGTGGCGTTTGATCGCTGGCTGAAGTCGAGGGTGCGAAGGTGAGGAGAGGTTTGCGCCCAGGCACCCCCCTCTGTCCTGCCGGACATCTCCCCCGCAAGGGGGGAGATCGGATGTCATGACGGCCTTCGCTAAGCGCTAACGTTGCAGGAAGAGCCACAAGGCTGAAACTGCCAATCTCCCTCCTTGCGGGGGAGATGGCCGGCAGGCCAGAGGGGGGTGCCTCGCGCCAGCCGAAATCCATTTCACCCCGGCAGCTTCTCCTCAATCACCCGCGCCGAATCCGGCACCAGCTGCCCGCCATGATCAAAGCGCAGCACCACCACCCAGTTGAAGACATCGTCAGGCCATTTGCCGTTCGGCAGCAGCGTCTTGGGGTCGGCGCCGAAGGCCTTGATGAGTTTGGCCAGCTGGCCGTGATGCCAGGCGATCAGGATCGACTTGCCGTGGCTTTCGGTCGACAGCGCGGCGACCAGGTTCTGGACTTCGTGGTCGGCGAAGCGCTGGTCGATCGGCAATTTCAGGGCCTGGCTGAGCGGCGTCAGCGTCAGTCGTTCGCGCGCGCTGTTTTTGGAATCGGCGCTGGCCACCAGCATGTCGGGCCGGAACGGTGTGCCGTCGAGCATGAAGGGCTGGAAATAGGCGACATAGGCTTGCGCGCGGGCTTCGCCTGCGGGCGACAGGCCGGGGCCGCTGTCGGGCTTTTCGCCATGGCGCACGATCAGCACCGTGGTGTCGGCAAGCCCGGTCGTGCTGTCGCCGGCGGCGTGGGCGGACAAGCCAAACGCCATCACCCACAGGGCGGCGAGAACAAAGCGATTCATGGTGGTCCTTCCCTGGTTTTCGAAGCACCAATCAGCGCAGCAATCCGACGGAATCAGGGCCGGCGCGGCGCCAGGCCAGCCGGGTGGTCAAGATGCGAAGCGCCTCAGGCCGCATCGCGCGCCCACAGGCGGTGGCCGTAGCGGCGGAAGAAGCGCGCTACAAGACGCTGCTGCCTTGCCCTGACGAGGTCGGGCAGGCGACGCTCCTGGCGCCAGCGCGGCATGTTGCGCCAGCAGGCGATGAAGCGGGCGGTGTCCTCGATGGCTTCTTCCGCAGACAGCGCCGGGTCGATCGCGGCCAGGAACAGCAGCTCCGACTGCTTCAACGCGTCGATAACGGCCTTGCGCCTGAAATGGTCGTGGCGGGCCTGCGCAATGCCGTTGCGGCGGATCGCCTGGAAGGCTTCGAGCAAAGCAGGGCTGTCGCCGGTGTAACCGCAGGCGCGGGCGAAATCGGCGGCATCCATCACTGCTCCCGGGTCTGATGCGGCGAATTCCCTGCCGACTCATATTTGCGAGTATATATAAGCATAACTCAAAACGTGCAGAAGGGAAACTTTTGGGAAAGTGTTAAAACGGCGACTCGACTCCTGGCTCGAAACGCAGGAATATAAGAACAAATCACGAACAAAAGGCGAGCAGGGGCGATGGTATTACCGGGCAAGGAAGCAGTAATCGCGCAGGTCGCCTCAATCTCGGTCGAATGCGCCGATTGCGGCCGCAACAGGTGGTGGCGGCCCGACCAGCTGAAGCGGTTCGGGGTGAATGGCAACACGCCGCTGGCCTCCTTGTCGGGGCGCATCGTCTGCTCGGCCTGCCGCGCCGACGGGCTGCCGGGCACGGCGGTGTCGATCCAGGCGGCGTTCATCGACGAGCGCCAGCGCGTGCGCAGCGAAGCGCAGATGCTGAGCGACCGCGAGGTGTTGGTGGAGGAGTCGAGGCGGGCTTGAGGGGGAGCGCCGGCGCTGGTTTTTCCTTCTCCCCTTGTGGGGTGAGAAGCGGTCCGCGTTAGCGGACGAAAAGCCAATTGC